>NZ_CAZEFZ010000007.1:41628-84582 GCF_964511145.1 Tenacibaculum amylolyticum | reverse complement strand
CAGCTGGCTAGAGCAGCTGATTTGTAATCAGCAGGTCGTGGGTTCGAGTCCCTCTATCGGCTCAAAAAAAATAAAAAAGACATCCTTAGTGATGTCTTTTTTTATACCCTATTTTTCCTAAATTTGCGCTCATAAACATCTACAATGAAAAACATTTTTATCATAGGTATCGCAGGAGGAACTGGAAGCGGAAAAACTACAGTAGTAAATCAAATTATTAACGAACTTCCACCAGATGAAGTTTGCGTAATATCACAAGACTCTTATTACAAAGCCACAGACGATCTTACCTATGATCAACGAACCAAAATTAATTTCGACCATCCTCGTGCTATCGACTTTGAATTATTGGTTTCACATTTAAAAGAATTAAAAGACAATAAAATAATTGAACAGCCTGTATACTCTTTTGTTACTCACAATCGCACTAAAGACACTATAAAAACTCACCCAAGAAAAGTAGTTATTGTAGAAGGAATTCTTATATTTAACAATAAGGAATTACGAGATCTATGCGACATTAAAGTTTTTGTACATGCAGATGCAGATGAGCGTTTAATTAGAAGAGTACGTAGAGATATTTCTGAAAGAGGTAGAGATATCAACGAGGTTTTAACACGTTATCAAGACACCTTAAAACCAATGCATCAAGAATTTATTGAACCGACTAAAAACTTCGCAGATATTATTATTCCAAACGATCGTTACAATACAGTAGCCATAGATATTGTTAGAACAGTAATTAGTGAACGCTTATAAGAATGAGTTTAAAATCGATAAAAAACAAAACTGCATTTAAAATTGTAACAAATATTTATTTAGTTATACTTACTGTATTTGTTATTTGGATGCTTTTTTTTGACGAGAACTCCTATTTAAATCATCGAGAATTTGATCAAGAGATAAAAGAACTAGAAACTTGGATTGAATACCATAAAGAAAAAATTGCTGAGGATAAAAAAACAATAGAAAACCTTAAAGATTCTTTGGAACTAGAACGTTTTGCCAGAGAAAAATATTTAATGAAAAAGAAAAACGAAGATATTTACATCATAGAATTTGATACCATAGACAACTAATGGACACGTATTTATTTGAAGAATTTGAAGGAGTTTCAGCAAAAGCATGGAAACAAAAAATACAAGCAGATTTAAAAGGGCTTGACTATAACGATACACTACTTTGGCATTCTATCGAAGGACTTACCGTAAGACCTTTTTACACCAAAGAAGATCAAACAAATCAGCAAATTCCACTTTCAGAGGACAATTTTAATATTTGCCAATCTGTTTTTGTAGACAATGAAGATGTAGCCAACAAACTTGCAGTTAATTCTTTACAAAGAGGCGCTAACGCTATAGAGTTTGTCGCGAATAAAACCTTCGACTTTAAAAAATTACTAGAAAATATAGACAGCGTTAACACACCTATCTATTTTAAATTAAATTTTCTAGATGTAGAATTCACTAAGCAACTTTCCAATTTTACTCAATCAGAAAAAAGTTATTTTAATATTGATATTATTGGAAATCTAGCTAAAACAGGAAATTGGTTTTCTAATCTTAATGAAGATCATGAAAAACTAGCACAAATTTCTTCTCTTAATAACTGCATCGCAGTTAACGCATCATTATATCAAAATGCAGGTGCTAATTGTACGCAACAACTTGCATATGCTTTAGCTCACGCAAATGAATACTTAAATCATTTCGGAAGTAGTATTGCTTCTAAAATCTATTTCAATTTTTCTGTAGGAAGTAATTATTTTTTCGAAATAGCTAAACTAAGAGCGTTCAGGATTTTATGGGAAGCATTACTAAAAGAGTATGGTCTTTTTGAAATCCAAGCAAATATTTTCACACAACCATCATTAAGAAACAAAACATTGTACGACTACAATGTTAATATGCTCCGTACCACTTCTGAATGCATGAGCGCTATTTTAGGAGGTACAAATACAATAGCAAACATCTCTTACGACGAATTATTCCATAAATCTAACGAGTTTGGAGAACGAATTTCTAGAAACCAGTTATTAGTCATTAAAGAAGAAAGCGGTTTTGAAAACGCACAAAACTTTGCAGACGGAAGTTATTATATCGAAACTCTTACAGAACAATTTGCAGAAAAAGCTTTAGATATTTTTAAACAAATAGAACAAGGAGGAGGATTCTTAAAACAACTAAAAGAAGGAATCATTCAACGAAAAATTTCCGAAGCAGCTCAAAAAGAACAAGAGCTTTTTGATACTGGAGAACTTGTATTATTGGGAACGAATAAAATTCAAAACCCAAATGATAAAATGAAGAACGACTTGGAATTATTTCCTTTTGTTAAAAAACGTTCAGAAAAAACATTAATCCAGCCTATAATAGCAAAAAGATTAGCGGAACAACTTGAACAAGAACGATTAGAAAATGAATAAAAGTCTAATTTACATATTATGCTTCATTTTTTATAAAAATGTTACTGCCCAAACAAATACTCATCAGTCAGAATATATTAATGATGTAATAGAAAGTATGGTTTCACATTTTGAAGACACTCTATGTGAATATTACAATATTGATAAAGAAAGCTCACATATTGCTATAGCTAAGTTTGTAGAAGATTCTAGCAAATCTTTTAAAAGATTTGATGGCTTTGACAAACTAATAAATAAAAAAAGTAAAGCATTGTTGGCTAATTCTAAAAAAGAGTTGGATCAATATGTTTGGATAACTCACAAAAAAAGAAGGCACAGAGCAACACCTTACCTTAAAAGTTACTCAGAACTAGAACCTCTAGCTCTAAAGGAATTAGACTCTAACACTGTTAGGTATTTAAAATACCTTGAAACAAAAGATAAATTTATAACTATAAATTATTTCGATAAATTTTCTAAAAACATTATTAGAAACGTTTATAATCAGGATATTGAGGATTTAATTTTAACTTTTAGAGAAACTCCCGATAGCGGTCCTTCACTAGTAGCTACAGCTCTAAAAAATTTAACACCATTAGATTTTCAAAACAAGGCCATAAAAACCTTTATTGCTTTTGAACTATATTATAGTCTCTTAAATCTGCAATCAACTTATGAGTAGAAAAGACATTTCAAATATCAAATTAGATAATAAACTAACATCAAAAACTAACCATTTTAAACATGAAGATTTTGTTGCTGGTTTAGCTCCAAACTTACGTGGACCTTACTCTACCATGTATGTAAGAAGACCTTGGACGATTCGCCAGTATGCTGGTTTCTCTACCGCAGAAGAAAGTAACGCCTTTTACAGACGTAATTTAGCTGCAGGTCAAAAAGGACTTTCTGTTGCTTTTGACTTAGCTACTCACCGTGGATACGATTCCGATCATGAAAGAGTTCAAGGAGATGTTGGTAAAGCAGGAGTAGCTATCGATTCTGTAGAAGACATGAAAGTCTTATTCGATCAAATTCCTTTAGATAAAATGTCTGTTTCTATGACGATGAACGGTGCTGTTTTACCTGTATTGGCATTTTATATCATTGCAGCCGAAGAACAAGGTGTAGCTCCAGCATTATTATCTGGAACAATACAGAATGATATTTTAAAGGAGTTTATGGTACGTAACACATACATTTACCCTCCTACTCCTTCTATGAAAATAATTGCTGATATTTTTGAATATACCAGCAATAACATGCCTAAATTTAACTCTATTTCCATTTCTGGTTATCATATGCAAGAAGCTGGTGCTACACCAGAAATTGAATTAGCATACACATTAGCAGATGGTTTAGAATATATAAAAACTGGATTAGCCGCGGGCATGGACATCGATTCTTTTGCCCCTAGACTTTCCTTTTTCTGGGCAATTGGTATGAATCATTTTACCGAAATAGCAAAAATGCGTGCGGGTAGAATGTTATGGGCCAAACTCGTAAAGCAATTTAATCCTAAAAATACGAAATCGTTAGCGTTAAGAACTCACTGCCAAACAAGTGGGTGGAGTTTAACTGAGCAAGATCCTTTTAATAATGTAGCTAGAACTGCTATTGAAGCTATGGCAGCAGCATTTGGAGGTACACAAAGTTTACATACTAACGCATTAGACGAAGCCATTGCACTACCTACAGATTTCTCTGCTCGCATCGCGAGGAATACGCAAATTTATTTACAGCAAGAAACAAACATTACAAGAACAGTAGATCCTTGGGCTGGTAGCTACCATCTAGAACAATTAACTGAAGAAATAACCAACAAAGCTTGGAAATTAATACAAGAAGTTGAAGAATTAGGTGGAATGACCAAAGCCATTGAAAAAGGAATTCCTAAAATGCGTATTGAAGAAGCTGCAGCAATTAAACAAGCTCGTATTGATAGTGGTCAGGATGTAATTGTTGGTGTTAATAAATACCAACTAAAACAAGAAGATCCATTACATATTCTTGAAGTAGACAACGAAGCAGTTCGAAAATCTCAAATTGAACGCTTAAATGATTTAAAAGCGAAAAGAAATAAGGAAGCTGTAGAAAAATCTTTAGCAGATTTAACGACATGCGCTAAAACAGGTAAAGGAAATTTACTAGATTTAGCAGTAAAAGCTGCCAGAAATAGAGCTACACTTGGAGAAATCTCCGATGCTCTAGAATCAATTTTTGGTAGACACAAAGCAGTACATAAAACCATATCTGGCGTGTATAGTAAAGAAATAAAAGACGACTCATTATTTAAAAAAGCTAGTGAATTAGCTGACACATTTGCTTCTTTAGAAGGAAGAAGACCTCGTATTATGATCGCTAAACTAGGTCAAGACGGACATGATAGAGGTGCAAAAGTAGTTGCAACTGGTTATGCCGATTTAGGTTTTGATGTAGATATAGGTCCGTTATTTCAAACACCAAAAGAAGCTACCAAACAAGCTATAGAAAATGACGTTCATATTTTAGGAATCTCTTCTTTAGCAGCTGGACACAAAACATTGGTTCCGCAAGTAATTGGAGAGTTAAAAGCATACGGACGTGAAGATATCATGGTAATTGTAGGTGGTGTAATCCCTGCACAAGATTATCAATTCTTATTTGATGCAGGTGCTGTAGGAGTTTTTGGCCCAGGAACCAAAATAGCACAAGCAGCCATAGACATGTTAGAGATTTTAATAGATAGCACTGAAGAATAGCCATGCAAATAAAATTCATCGATAGAAAATCAGGAGAAGTACAAATTGAAACACCTCCAGGAGAAGGTTTCTTGAAATTACTATACAATAATCCATTTGGAAAAATGGCTTTATTACCGTTAGTAAAACGTAAATTTTTATCAGCATGGTACGGTAGAAGAATGGATAAACCCTCTTCTACAAAAAAAATTAAACAATTTGTTTCTGATTTGCAAATTGACATGTCTGAAGCCCAAAAGTCTATTGATGAGTTTTCATCTTTCAACGATTTCTTCTATCGTAAATTAAAACCATCAGCAAGACCTATCGAAAATGACTTCGTATCTCCTGGTGATGGAAAATTATTAGCTTTTGAAAATATTGCTGACATCCATAACTTCTTTGTAAAAGGAAGAAAATTCACATTAACTGAATTTCTAAACAACGAAGCTTTAGCTAAAGAGTATGAAAATGCCTCTTTACTTATTTTACGATTAGCACCAAATGATTATCATCGATATCATTTCCCTTACGATGGTATTCCTACTGAAATGTCAAAAATTAAAGGAGATTATCTATCTGTATCTCCTTATGCATTAGCCTCAAATTTCACCAAAGTTTTTTGTGAAAATAAAAGAGAGTATTGCATTTTAAAAACTCAAAATAAAGGAAATGTTATTTTAGCTCCAGTCGGCGCTACCATGGTAGGCGGCATTATTGAAACTTATAATGCAGAAAATGAAATTAAAAAAGGAGATGAAATGGGGTATTTTGCATTTGGAGGTTCTACAATTGTTATTTTAATTGACAAAGAACAAATACAAATAGATCAAGATATTCTTGAAAACACTAAAAACAAAATTGAAACTTTTGTAAAAATGGGAGAGAAAATTGGAAGATAACTCTTAGGTTACTTTCAAATTGTAACAATCTATTTCTGATTATAACATCTTATTTTCACCACCACAAAGATTAAATTTCGAAAAACAAAATTTATTCAATAAAAACCCTATTTCCTTCTACCAATAACAAACTCTAAAAATCAATAGAATTCACAAGTTATTTACTATAACTTTCCGTAAATTTGCAAAGTTTTTATCTACGCATTTTTACAATGAAAAAAATCTTAAATATATTATACTCTACACGCTTAATGGCAGTTTTGTTTTTTGTGTTTGCCATAGCAATGGGAGTTGCCACTTTTATAGAAAATGACTTTGGAACACAAACTGCAAAAAAACTTGTATATAATGCATGGTGGTTTGAGCTAATTATGGTGTTATTCGTAATCAACTTCTTTGGAAACATCTTTCGATATAAATTATTAAGAAAAGAGAAATGGACAGTTTTAATGTTTCACGTTGCTTTTCTTTTTATCATTATTGGTGCGGGAATCACAAGATATATTGGTTATGAAGGGATGATGATTATTGATGAAGGTGAAACAACAAATACCTTTTTATCAGACACTAATTATTTAAACGCAGTAATAGACGATAATGCTTCCCAAAAAACATACAATCATAAACTATTATTCTCTGCTTGGGGAAAGAATTCTTCTAGTTTTTCGTTTAAATTTCAACCTAACAAAAACGTTACCGCTAAAACTATTGACTTTAAATTAGTTGATTATATTCCTTGGTCTGAGAAAAAATTAGTTTTAGATGAAAATGGAACTGAACATTTATTCTTTGTAGAAAGCTCAAGTGGAAGTAGACATGAACACTATATAAAGAAAGGAACTATACAAAACATTCATAATATTTTAGTTGGTTTTGATGCTCCTAATAAAAACGCTAATCTTAACTTCTTCTATGAAGATGGAAATTTAAAAATGACTTCAAAAGCAGATGGAAATTGGTTACGAATGGCCGATCAAAAGCAAGGAAAAGTTGTAAAAGATAGTATTCAGAACTTCCAATTTTTAACCTTACACAATATTGAAGGATTACAATTTGTAATTCCTCGTCCTGCAGAAAAAGGCGAAGTAAGAACAGTAAGAGGTAAAAAAGACAAGAAAAAATTTGACACTGCAATTTTTGATATTTCTTCTGGAGACGAGACTAAACGAGTTGAATTTATTGGAGGACAGTTTAATACCAATGGTCAAAAAGAATTCTCTATAAATGGACTAAACTTTAGAGGTTGGTATGGAGCAAAATTGTTGCAAACTCCTTTTGAAGTTAAACTAAATGATTTTCAATTAGAAAAATACCCTGGTTCAGAAAGTGCTGCTTCTTATGCAAGTGAAGTAACTGTTATTAGTCCAAAAGAAACTTTTGATTATAGAATATTTATGAATCATATTTTAGATTATAAAGGTTATAAATTCTTTCAGGCTAGTTATAAAAATGCAGGACAACCTATAGAACAAACACATCTATCGGTTAATCATGATTTCTGGGGTACATTTGTTACTTATATTGGATACTCTCTGTTATATATTGGATTAATCTCTATGTTATTTGCAAAGCACACTCGTTTTGACGATTTAAAAAAGTCGTTGGTTAAAATAAGAAAGAAAAAGGCTGCTCTATCTATTTCTTTATTCCTAGTATCTATATTGAGTTATGGACAACACAACAACCATAATAATGTAAATAAAATCACAAATCGTCAAATAGATAGTATTCTAAAAGCGAATTTAGTAGACAAAGAACAAGCAGCTAATTTTAGTCGATTAGTAATTCAAGATGCTGGTGGACGTATGAAACCTGCACATACCTTTGCTTCTGAATTAGTTCGTAAAGTAGCACAAACGAACAAGTTTAAAGAAATGACTCCTAGTCAAATTCTACTATCTATTACAGAAAATCCAAGATTGTGGTTTGAGGTTCCTGTAATATACTTAGAAGAAGGAAACAAAAAAATTAGAGAAATATTAGAACTTCCAGATACTACACAATATGCTCGATTGTCAGATTTTATAACTCCTACAGGAGCATACAAAATAAAAGAAGCAGTTTCGGAAGCTCAACAAACTAGGATTCAAGATAAATTCCAAAAAGATTTAATTAAAATTGATAGACGTATTGGTTTATTATATGGTGCTATTGGAGGTGGAATTTTAAAAATTTATCCAATTCCTGCTAACGAAGAAAACAAATGGGTTTCACAACCAGAAACATTGAATGCTGGTTTCAAAGGAACAGATTCTGTTTTTGTAAGACAATCTTTACCTGTATATCTTCAGCTATTACAAGAAGCTAAGAAAACTTCTGATTACACAGAAGCAAACCAAATACTAGAAGGAATTAAGAAATTTCAGAGAAAGTATGGAAGTGAAGTTATTCCTTCTGAAGATAAAATTAATTTAGAAATTGCATACAACAAGATTAATATTTTTAATCAGTTATTCAGATACTATGGATTATTTGGAGCATTATTAATTCTTTTTGTTGTACTTAAAATTTTCAGTCAGCGTAAATTCATAAATTACATAGTAAAAGGACTTTTAGCTATTATTATATTATTATTTGTCTTTCATACTTTAGGATTACTATCCCGCTGGTATATTAGTGGAAATGCTCCTTGGAGTAATGCTTATGAAAGTATTATTTATGTTGCTTGGGCTACCATGTTATTTGGATTATTCCTAGGTAGGAAATCTGCATTAACTATTGGTGCTGCAACTTTTACTGCATGTGTTATCTTAATGATTGCTCGTGGAAATTGGTTAGACCCTGAAATTGCAAACTTACAACCTGTATTGAATTCGTGGTGGTTATTAGTTCATGTATCAATTATTGTAGCTAGTTATGGCCCATTTTCGTTAAGCATGATGTTAGGGGTTGTTTCTTTATTTTTAATAATCTTTACTAATAAAAATAATAAGAAAAAAGTTGAAGCAAACATAAAAGAACTAACTATTATTAATGAAATGTCTTTAGCTGTAGGACTTGTTATGCTTACTATTGGTAACTTCTTAGGAGGGATGTGGGCTAATGAAAGTTGGGGACGTTATTGGGGATGGGATCCAAAAGAAACTTGGGCTTTAATCTCTATAATGATTTATGCCTTTGTTTTGCATATGCGTTTAATCCCTGGCTTAAGAGGTAAGTACACCTTTAATTTATGGTCTATAATTGCCTATGCTTCAATTATGATGACTTATTTTGGAGTTAATTTTTACTTATCAGGATTACACTCATATGCGAGTGGTGATCAAGCAATCACACCAAGTTCAGTTTATTACTCTGTCATTTTCCTTAGTATAATTGGTATTTTTGCTTGGTTTAAAAACAAAAAATTTTACCGTAAGTAAAATTCATTATTCATTTAAAAACGTACATTTGCCAACTAAATTTAGAAAAAATGTTTAATAAAAATATAAAATTAATCTTAGCTGTTTTAATCACTATTTGGTCTGTTTATGAATTTTCTCAAGGTCATATTGGTAACGGAATTGCTATTTTATTACTTGCTGGTATCTTCATTTTATTTTATTTTAAAAATGAATTTATTCTATTAGCATTTTTACAATTAAGAAAACAAAACTTTGAAGGAGCTCAAAAATGGCTCTCATATATTAAGAGTCCAGAAACTGCTTTAACTCTAAAACAACAAGGTTATTACAACTACCTTCATGGGATAATGTTATCGCAAACAAATATTACTCAAGCTGAAAAGTTTTTAAAAAAAGCAGTGAAACTAGGTTTATCTATGGACCATGATTTAGCTATGGCCAAATTACAACTGGCTGGTATTGCTATGACTAAAAGAAGAAAAAGAGAAGCTACTACTTTAATGAACGAAGCTAAGAAATTAGACAAACATGGTATGCTTAAAGAGCAGATCCAAATGTTAAAACAGCAAATGAAGAAGATTTAGTCTTTATTTGGCATTAAACAATTAGTTGTATCTTTACCCCGTTTGATTATAGACAAATGATAAGGAATATTCTTCTTAAAGCTTTAAATAAACACGCATCGCATTGGGTTGTTTTAATAATCGATGTAATACTAGTAAGTTTATCTTTTATTTTAGCTTACACTGTTCGTTTCAACGCTTCTTTAAATTTTAGCACAATACATTTTGCATACCAATTACCTTTTGTAGCTTTAATTTCATTGGTTTCTTTTTGGTTAGTAGGATCCAATAGAGGGATTATTAGACATACAGGAACAAGAGATGCATTTAATGTTTTTATAGGTGTCACACTCTCTTCAATGATAATTATCTTTATTGTTGCTATTAATAATGTTTTTAATTTTTTCCCTTCTTTTACTATACCAAAAACAATAATATTTATCCATTATTTCATTACTGTATTCGTTTTGGTAGTTAGTAGATTTATATTTAAAGCATTTTATGAAGTAATTTCTTCAGAATTAAAAGATATTACTAACGTAATGATTTATGGGGCTGGAGACTCTGGCTTAATAACATATGGAGCATTAAATAGAGACACCCGAAATAACTATGAAGTGATCGGTTTTATTGATGATGATAAAAATAAAGTAGGAAAGAAAATTGACCGTGTAAAAATCTATAATAGATCTGAAGTTAATAAAAACTTTATTGAGAGGAAAGAAATTGATGAAATCATTTTTTCTATTCAAAACATTAAATCCGAAAGATTACTCTATTTAACAGATCGAACACTAGAACTAGGTGTAAAACCCAAAATTGTACCACCTTTTTCCAAATGGATTGGAGGGGATTTTGAAGCTAATCAAATTAAACAAGTAAAAATAGAAGATTTACTAGACCGCAAGCCAATCTCCATAAATAATCCTATTGTAAAAAGGGATGTTAACGACAAAATTGTTTTAGTAACAGGCGCTGCAGGATCAATTGGTAGTGAAATCTCACGTCAGATAAGTAACTACAATCATAAACATTTAATTCTGGTTGATCAAGCTGAGTCTCCATTATATGAACTTCAGCAAGAATTAATTCGAAAAGATATTAAAAACGTTTCTTGTATTGTTGCAGACGTTAGAGATTATACTAGAATGGAATCTATATTCCAAGAGCTTTCTCCTAATAAAGTATACCATGCTGCTGCATACAAACATGTTCCTTTAATGGAAGAAAGTCCTTATGAAGCTATAAAGATTAATGTTGCTGGAACAAAAAACATTGCAGATTTAGCTGTAAAGTATAATGTTGAACGTTTTGTAATGGTATCAACTGATAAAGCTGTAAATCCAACAAATGTAATGGGAGCGACTAAACGTGTTGCTGAAATGTATATTAGTTGTTTAAGTAAATCTACCAGTACAACAAAATTTACAACAACACGTTTTGGTAATGTCTTAGGCTCAAATGGTTCTGTAATTCCATTATTCAAGAAGCAAATTGAAGCTGGTGGTCCTTTGACAGTGACGCATAAGGAAATAACTAGGTATTTTATGACTATTCCAGAAGCTTGTCAATTAGTTTTAGAAGCAGGTACAATGGGAGAAGGAGGGGAAATATACATATTTGATATGGGTAAATCAGTAAAAATATATGATATAGCCAAACGAATGATTCATCTATCTGGTTTAAAATACCCAGACGACATCAATATTCATATTACTGGCTTAAGACCAGGTGAAAAGTTATACGAAGAATTGCTAGCTAATGGTGAAAATACTACACCTACATATCATGAAAAAATAATGATTGCTAAAAATCAAAAAATTAAAGCTGACGAAATTAAAACGAAAATTGAGTTTTTATGTATTGAAAACAATAAAAATAACAACTCTCTTTCCGTTAAACTTATTAAAGGAATTGTTCCTGAGTATATATCTAATAATTCAATTTATGAGGAATTAGATGTAAAAACTTTAAATTAATTTATTACTTTCGCGAAAAATTTAAACCATGCAAAAAGCTAAAAAAATTGTTCTGTTAACATTGCTTTTAGTTCAATTAACTTCATGTGTATCAAAAAAAGAAATCACATATTTCCAAAATGATACAATAGAACAAGCTAAAGTCTCAAACTCTTATAAAACTATTTTTAAACCTGATGATTTATTACAAATAACTGTTTCTGCAATTGACTTTGAAACTGTTAAGCCTTTTAATCTTCCTGCTGTTAGTTTTGCAACTACAACAGACAGAGCAATTGGAACGCCTCAACAGCAGACCTATTTAATTAATAATGATGGGTATATAGACTTTCCTGTAATTGGAAAAATAAAACTAGGAGGATTGACTAGAGAACAAGCTATAAAACTTTTGAAAAGTAAACTAGATCCTGACTATGTTAAAAACCCTACCATCAATATACGAATTGCAAACTTTTCTATCACCGTTCTTGGGGATGTCAAAAACCCTGGCACCTATACTATTCCTAATGAAAGGATTACCATACTTGAAGCATTAGGTTTAGCTGGTGATTTAAATATTACTGGTAAAAGAAATACTATAAAAGTGTTTCGAGAAATTAACGGGCAGAAAATTGAATATAATGTTGATTTAAGGTCGAATAAGGTTTTTACTTCTCCAGTATATTACTTACAACAGAACGATCTAGTGTATGTTGATCAAAATAAATCTTCTTCTCAAGATGCTGCATTCAATAGGAATACAGGCTTATTTGTTTCTATTGGTTCTATTTTGGTTTCTTTAATTGCTGTTTTAACAAGATAATTTTTTTATGAATACTATAAATTCCCCACAAATAGAAGAGAATGATACTATTAATATTAGGGCTGAGTTAGAAAAATATTTAATTCACTGGAAATGGTTTGCTATTGGTTCCCTAATTAGTTTTATTCTAGCCTTCTTATACTTAAGATATAGTACACCTAAGTACACAGCTACTTCTACTATAATGATAAAAGACAATAAAAAGTCTGGAATTTCAGCTGAATTAGAAGCTTTCAAAGATTTAGGAATAATAGGAGCTGGTTCTAGTAATAATCCAGACAATGAAATAGAGATTCTTAAATCTAGAAAAATAATTGGTCAGGTAGTCAAAAACCTAAAACTTAATATTAAATATATCTCTGTAGGCCGTGTAAAAAACTCTGAGATCTATAAACTGACTCCTATATCTTTCAACATCAAAGATTCCTTAGCTCTAAAAGAAATTAAGGATCCTTTGTCATTTTCTATAATACTTAATAATGAAAATAATTTTGATATTTTTAATGAAGAAGATGAACTAATTCATCAAGGAATATCATTTGGAGGTAAATTTAATTTAATATCAAATAAGTTAACCCCATACGAACTTAAAGATCTCAGTATAACTAAAACCTCTTTTTTCTCATCTCAACATTTTAGAAAAAAAATCATTCTATTCATTTATCCTGAAGACCTCATTATAAATGGATTAACTAAAGCTGTTTATATATCTCCTATTAATAAAAATTCTAGTGTTTTAAAGTTATCTTTACAGTCTTCTGTATTAGAAAAAGCTGAAAATGTTTTAGATGAAATTGTCGAACAGTATAATTCAGATGCCAAAAGAGATAAAAGTGAAATCTCTAGAAAAACAGTTGAATTTATTAATGACCGTTTAGAAAATGTAGGTAAAGAGTTAGCTATTGTTGACGATAATGTACAAGATTTTAAAAAAAGAAACAATGTTACGGATATACAATCTGAAGCTGAATTAGTATTACAAACAAGTACTCTAAATAGACAAAAGTTAATAGACGCTAATATTAAATTAAGTATAATTAAATCTTTAAGACAAGAATTAAATAAGTCTGAAGATATCTTACCAGTAAATTTAGGGTTAGAAGATCCCAATATTGCTAATTATATTTCACAATACAATGAGTTATTAAATAAAAAAAACAGGTTACTTAAAAGTGCTGGTGAAAAGAATACAGTTATAGTTGAATTGCAAGAGAATATAAATGGTTTGAGAAAGTCTCTAGGAAACAGTTTATTTAACCAAGAAAAAGCTATACAGTTAAATGTTTCAAATTTAAATAGAGAAGCCAATAGATTTAATAATAAAATCTCTTCTATTCCTACAAAGGAAAGAGAATTCTTAGATATAGCTCGTCAACAAGAAATTAGAGCTGGTTTATATACATATTTATTGAAGAAAAAAGAGGAAACAGAAATCTCATTAGCTGTTACAGTTCCAAATGCAAAAATTATAGATAAAGCATATGGTTCCGACATTCCTGTTTCTCCTAAAAAGACAATAATTTTCTTAGTTGCATTAATATTTGGTATTGTTATACCTTTTGTAATTATTTATATTCGTGATTTACTTGATACTAAAGTCCATACTAAAAAAGATATTCTAGATTTAACATCTGTTCCTTTCTTAGGTGACATCCCACATTCTGAAACTAAAGAAAAGATCGTTGTTGGAGCAGACGCAAGATCAAGTACTGCAGAAGCATTTAGATTAATCAGGACTAATTTAGACTTTATGTTGTCTAGTAGTAATAATTCTAAAACGGATTTTGGAAATACTATTTTTATTACTTCTACAACAAGTGGAGAAGGAAAATCATTTATATCTATTAACTTAGCTGCTACTCTCGCTCTTTCTGGAAAGAAAGTCATATTAGTAGGAATGGATTTACGTGCTCCTAAAGTAACTGAATATTTAAACATTCCTGAGCGTAAAGGAATTACGAACTATATCACAAATGAAAGTATTACGATTGACTCTTTAAAGTTTAGAGTTCCTGAATTAAAAGATTTAGATATTATTGCTTCAGGTGTTATTCCACCTAACCCTGCTGAACTTTTAATGTCAGATAGAGTTAATTCAATGTTTGATGAGTTAAGAGCAGAATATGACTATGTTTTAGTTGATACTGCTCCTGTCAACCTTGTAACTGACACACTTTTAATAGCTAAACATGCTGATGTTTTCTTATACGTAAGTAGAGCAAATTATTTAGATAAGAGAATGCTTGTTGTTCCTGATACACTTTACAGAGATAAAAAATTACCTAATATGGCATTAATCCTTAATGATACAGATATGACTAGAGGTTATGGGTATGGTTATGGATACGGATACGGCTATGGATATGGAAATGTTAAAGATGAAAATAAAGCTCCTTGGTATAAAAGACTTATAGGAAGGTCTTAATTAATAAAATTAAAAAAGAGATGTTTAAAACATCTCTTTTTTAATTTATAAGAACTTACTATTATTTAAAACTAAATCAATAATGTTCTTTTTAATTTTCTTAGTCCCTATAGTTTCTAATAACTTTAAATGCCTTTTATGATGTGTATCTGTACCTACAAAATCATATAGATTTTCTTTCATTAACTTCTCTCCTGTTTTCTTAACCCCTAAACCATATTGTTCAGTTAAAGACAGTAAATTCAATTGAAATAAACAACCAGCTTTTTTCAATTTATAAAAGTTTTCAAAATCGTTATGATAAAAATTGTATCGCTCAGGATGTGCAAGAATAGGTTTATATCCTTTTAACTGAATTTCAAATAATATATCATAGAGATTATAAGGAGCATTGAAATAAGACATTTCAACCAATATTAAATTATCTTTCAACGGTAAGATATCATTCTTCTCTAATCTAGCTACAAATTGCTCATCCATCATGTATTCCGCAGATGCATTTATTCTAATATCCTCATACCCTCTATTGATCAATTCTTTTTGTACTTCTTTCAATTTAGAAAGTATTAATTCTGAAGAATTCGGATATACATCTCCTAAAACATGAGGTGTTGTAATGAAGTTTTGAATTCCAAAAGATCGCATTTTAGTTATTAAAGCTATAGAATCTTCTATATCTTTTGCTCCATCATCTATTCCTGGTAACAGATGAGAATGGATATCTACAAATGTTTCATTAAAAATCTCTGTTAACGGAATTCTTTTTTCTTTTAAAAAAAACATAGTCTATTATCTTTATTTACACAAAATTAATGTTTTTCACATAAAATTTTGTCTTTATTTAAAACGAAATCGTTTGAGTTTCTCTGAGCTGTTGTATAAGCAAATTTGAAAATATATATTTGAACAAAACAACGACTAATAGATATGATTTTAATAGCAGATGGTGGCTCTACAAAAGCAGATTGGATTGCATTAGACAATAATAGAAATGAAATTTTTAGGGCTAGAACTTTAGGGTTAAATCCTGCCGTAGTTCCTGAAGAAGAACTAAGAAATAGAATTGTTAATATGTATCAACTTTTCAGTATAAAAGAAGAAGTTGACGAAATTCATTTTTATGGTGCTGGTTGTGGTACTCCAAAACCTATTGAAATCTTACATAATGTTATGAAAGATATCTTTATCAATGCTAAAATTAGTATTGCTGAAGATATGTTAGCAGCTGTGTACGCTTCTTCAGGTAATTCACCTGCAATTGTTTGTATTTTAGGAACTGGCTCTAATAGCTGTTATTTTGACGGGAGCGATTTAACAATGTTAGCCGCATCCTTAGGATATTCAATTATGGATGAAGCTAGCGGGAATTATTTTGGCCGCTTATTAATAAGAGATTATTACTATAACAAAATGCCTAAAAAAGTAGCTAAGAGCTTCGAAAGCCAATTTAATCTAGATGCCGATTTTATTAAATTAAACCTTTATAGAAAGCCTAATCCAAATATGTATTTAGCATCATTTGCAAAATTTATGTTTGACTTTAAGGATGAAAAGTATGTAAAGAAAATGATTAAAAAAGGGTTTGAAGAATTTTTTAAATATCGAATATTACCTTATGAAAAAGATAATACAACGCCTATATATTTTATAGGTTCTATAGCTTTTTACTTTAAAGAAATTTTAGAAAAAGTTGCCAATAAGCATAATTTACATGTAACAGACATTATACAAAGACCTATTGACAACTTATTAGAGTTTCATAAATCTAATATTAATTAAAGAAATCTAAAGATCGCTCTAGAGCCATTCCTCTAGAGCCCTTTATTAATATTGTCATATTTACTATTTTGTCCGGTTCAATATAGTCCTCAAAATCTTTAAATTGCTTAAATTTTAAAGCTCTTTCTACCTTAGATTTATAAAAGTTCTCTCCAATTAAAATAACTTTAGAAAAACTAGCTTTCTCGGCTAAGGAAGCAATAAACTGATGTTCTTTCTCACTATCACCTCCTAGCTCAAACATATCTCCAAGAATTACCATTTTATTATTAGTTTCATAATCATTAAAATTATCCAATGCTGCTTTCATACTAGTAGGATTCGCATTATAAGCATCTAATATAATTTCATTAGTTCCTTTTTTTAGTATTTGAGACCTATTATTATCGGAAACATAATGCTCTATAGCTTCTTTTATTTCTCTTATGTCCACATTAAAATAACTTCCAAGAGTTATAGCAGCAGCAATATTTGGATAATTGTATGATCCAATTAAATTACTTTGTATAATTATATTCTCATAACTTAATTTAACAAATGGTTCAGCATTGATGAATTCTAATGTATTATTTAAAAAGATTCTATCTGCATTTTCAGTTTTAGCTACTTGAATTTTATCTTTTTGATTTACTAATATTTGTTTATTGTTTGCAATCAAAAAATCATATAATTCAGACTTTGCTTCTATAACTCCCTCTACAGAACCAAATCCTTCTAAATGTGCTTTTCCAAAATTAGTTATATACCCAATGCTAGGAGCAGCTATATTAGACAATAACTTTATTTCTCCATGATGATTAGCCCCCATTTCTACAATTCCAATTTCAGTATCTGGGTTCATAGATAATAAAGTTAACGGTACACCAATATGATTATTTAAGTTTCCAGAAGTAGCATTGGTTTTATATTTTTTACTTAAAACAGCATTGATAAGCTCTTTTGTTGTAGTTTTTCCGTTACTTCCTGTTAAACCAATAACAGGAATAGCTAATTGTTTTCTATGGTAGTTTGCAAGTTTTTGTAGTGTTTCTAGAACATTATCAACTAGAATAATATGTTCATTAGTTCTATATTTTTCTTCATCTACAACACAACAAAAAGCTCCTTTATTAAGTGCCTCTTCAGCAAATTTATTCCCATTAAAATTATCTCCTTTTAAAGCAAAGAAGATAGTATTTTTTCTAATTTTTCTAGTATCAGTATCTACCAAAAAATGCTTTTGATACAGCTTATATAAGTCTTCAATTTTCATAATATAAAAATAAAAAACCTCGTTGAAATCAACGAGGTTTTAATATATTTTAAATCTTTTACTCACTATCTATTAGAGTAACTATATCTAGGAGTAGCAGTTTTCTTTTGATTTCTTACCATTGGCCCTACTTTATCTGTAGCACATCTAAACCCAATATAGTTTGTAGAGATATATTCTGGGAAATATCTTCTTTGTGCTGGATCTAACCAGTATTCTCTATCTGCCCAAGAACCACCTTTATAAACTCTTGTTTTATTACTAATTAAAGTTCTTCTAGTCTTCTTGTCGTATTCTAACTTTGGAACTACATTTCCTAATGAATCTCTTTCACTTTCTGGTCTTACAGGTGAATTATACATTCTTGGTGTACCAGATAATTGCTCTTCATCTAAACTAAAGAACTGAGAAGATTTTTGATCACCATCATTTAAATCTGAGTTATCAGCAAAAGAATAGTTTCTTCTCATATAAGTATCATCCTTAGTAATTGGAATATATTTGAATGATCCAGGCAATGCTTTCGGTACTATACTTCCATTAACTAAAGTATCTAATTCAACTTCTCCATCTTCAACTATCACTACTTTACCTTCAGCATCAATCATTTTCTTAGTAAAAATATTACCTCTAAAATAATTAAAATCATTAGCTTCAGCATCTACTATAGGTCTATATACATCTGAAACCCATTCTGCTACGTTTCCTGACATATCATATAATCCAAATGCATTAGGTGGATAACTTCTTACAGCATTTGGAATATCTGCACCATCACTACTCCATCCTGCAATACCACTATAGTTACCTTTACCTTGTTTAAAGTTAGCTAATTGATCACCTCTCTTAGATCTACTTCTATTTCTAGTATATTTTCCAGACCAAGCGTATTTCTTACGACCTCTAATATTGTTGTACTCTCTATTTTCGAAAACAGCTTTTGCAGCATATTCCCATTCTACTTCTGTAGGTAATCTGAATTTTTGAGATAAGATACCATCAGAAGACGTTACTTGTCTTCCTGTAAAAGAACCTTTAGCAGGTTTTGGCTCTCCTTTCTTTCTAGGAACTGGGATTCCTTTTTTATAAATTGTAGAATCTCCATCAAATAACGCATAAGGATCAGTTAAATAAACATCTGTGTTGAAGTTATTCTTTCCTCTATACTTTAATGAATCATCTTTAAAGATATTTGTAATTACTCCTTTATCCATTAAAATTTTCAAGTTTACTGCATTGGTTCTCCATTTACAGTATTCGTTAGCTTGAATCCACGTAACACCAACTACAGGATAGTCAGCATAAGCTGGATGTCTTAAGTAAGACTCTGAAAGTAAATTTGTATTTCCTAATCCTTTTCTCCAAACTAAAGTATCTGGAAGAATAGAAGGATAAATGTATTTAAATTGTGGATCTTCTGGAGGGAATACATCTTTAGTATATTGCATGAATAAACCATATTCTGCATTAGTAACTTCCGTTTCATCCATGTAGAAAGAACGTACGTGCATTTGCTTTGGAGTCGTATTCCAGTCAAACATTACGTCGTCTTGCACTAATCCCATAGTGAAAGTTCCTCCTTCAATGTGTACCATTCCTGGTGGTACTTTACCATCTTTAAAATCTCCTTTTAGATAATTTCCATAACTAGGGTCATTAAAATTCCAGCCTGTCAAAGTAGATTTACTTGAACTTCTTCTAGAGCTCTGACATGACGAGAACACTATAATGGAGATAACGAGTAAACTAAATAGTTTCGATGTACTTTTCATGTATTTACTTATTATTTTAGGGTCTGCCAATTTACAACATTTATAATTATATCTATTATATAAATATAAGAATTTTACGTTACGACAGAAATACTATTTCTTAACGATTGTTTTTTCATTTTATTATAACTAATCTTGTAAAAGATATACTAATAGAGAAACCATATCGTTATCATTGATGAATTTATGAGAAGACATCTACTCCTTATATTATTAATATTATCACTATTAAGTTATAATTCCTTCGCACAAAGTAGAAATTCAGTTCTTTCTAGTGGAACTTGGTATAAATTTTCTATTGATACAACCGGTGTTTTCAGAATAGATGCCAACTTCTTACGTGATTTAGGTGTAAACATTAATAATATAGATCCTCGTAATATTAAAATTTATGGTAATGGTGGTAATTTATTACCTGAACTGGCTTCTACCTTCAGATATGATGGTCTGCAAGAAAATGCAATATTTGTTGCAGGAGAAAATGATGGTACATTTAATAGTGACGATTATATTCTTTTTTATGGTATTGGTCCGCATGGCTGGCAAGTAGATACTGTGAATGAAACAGCAGATCATATTCAAAATATTTATTCAGATGCTGCTTTTTATTTTTTAACTATTGGGAATACTCCTGGTAAAAGAATAACCAATGCTCCTATTATTAATGGTACTCCTGCTGCTACTATAGATAATTATGATGATTTTGTTTTTTACGAAAAAGAAGAAGTCAATCTTTTAGCTGTGGGTAGGTTATGGTTTGGCGAAAATTTCACAGTAAATAATGTTCAAACTTTCGATATTCCTTTTGATAATGCATTAGCTGGGTCTAATTTTGATGTAAAGGTTACAGCTGCTGCTCAGTCGAGTACTTCATCTAATATGAATGTTACGGCTAACGGTGTAAATATTCCTACATTAAGTTTCCCTCCTGTGTCAAGTTCTACCTCATCTGGTTTAGCTAGATATGCTGAAAGTGAAGCAACAATTAATTCCTCTAACTCTGTAAATATTCAAATAACCTATAATAATAATGGTAATCCTTCTGCAAGGGCGTTTTTAGATTACATTGAAGTTATTGGTAAAAAAAGATTAATCGCAACAGATAAACAATTTTCTTTTAGAAGTTTTAATGAGGTTAATGGTACCGGACTTCTTCGTTATAGTATTGAAAATACTTCTAATATTTTTAATGTATGGAATGTTACCGATCCAACAAATGTTCAAAATATTGAAAATGAAAATACTGGTGGAACTAGTTTTCAATTTAATACTAACTCAGGAAACTTTAAGGAATATATTGTTTTAAATGAAAATGATTTTTTTACTCCACAACAAATTCCCGATAGACAAATAAGAAATCAAAATTTACATGCGCTAACAGACCTTGATTACATTGTTATTACTAACGATTTATTACAAAATGAAGCGCAAAGATTAGCAGACTACCATAGTGCGAATTCTAACTTTACAACTAGAGTGGTATTACTTTCTGAAATTTACAATGAATTTTCATCTGGTAGCCCAGATATTGTTGGAGTTAGAGATTTCATTAAGTTTTTACATGACAATTCAAATACAAGACCTTTAAAATATGTGTGTTTTTTTGGTGATTCATCTTATGATTATAAAGATCGTATTACTGGAAATAACAACCTTGTCCCTACTTTTCATGCAGAACAAAGTTTCGATTTAGTTTCTTCTTATGTAACGGATGATTTCTTTGTTATGATAGATGCAACTGATGGTAGAATGTTAAGTAACGATGATATTGATATAAACTCAGGAAGAATTCCTGTTTCTACTACGCAACAAGCAAATACTACTATTAATAAAATATTAAGTTATTATAATGTAAACTCTTTAGGAGATTGGAGAAATACAGTTACTTTGGTTGCAGATGATATTGATGCGGCATCTGATGCTACGTTACAGTCTGGACTTGAAGAAGTAGCGGATAGTATTAAAAAGCATAAGCCAATTTTTAATATTAATAAAATTTATGCGGATGCTTTTCAACAAGAAAATTCTTCTGGAGGTGAACGTTATCCTGAAGTAAAAAACACAATTACAAACACTATAGAAAAAGGAACGTTAGTTTTCGATTATTTTGGTCATGGTGGTGAAGATGGATTGGCTACAGAAAGAATACTTGAAATTCCACAAATACAAAACTTCAGTAACCAAAACTTACCTTTATTCATTACTGTTACTTGTGAATTTTCAAGGTTTGATAATCCACTAAGAGATACCGCTGGAGAACAATTATTTTTAAATTCAGATGGCGGGGCTGTAAGCATGATTACTACAACCAGAGATGTTTTTATTTCTTTAGGAGAAGCTTTTAACAAAGAGCTTATTAAATATGTATTAGATTTTGATAATTCAGATGTAACTATTTCTGAGAATCTAATCAGAGCTAAAAATGAAACTACTAGTAGCCAACGTTTTTTCATTTACTTCTTCGGAGATCCTGCCATGAAATTAGCAATTCCTAAACCTGATGTAAGAATCAATAGAATTAATGGTACAGATATTAGTCAGCCCATAGATACTTTGAAAGCTTTATCAAGAATTAGACTAGAAGGTTCTGTTACAGATAATAGTGGTGCTGTTTTAAATAACTTTAATGGAACTGTATTTACCACTATTTTTGATAAACCTATCGATAAAACTACCTTAGATAATGACGGTTTTGGTATTGTAAATACATTCGATTCTCAAGAAAGTACCATTTTTAGAGGTAAATCCTCAGTAGCAAATGGACAATTTGATTTTGAGTTTATTGTTCCTAAAGATATTAAAATAGCTTACGGGAATGGAAAAATTAGTCTGTATGCAGAAAATCAACAAATAGATAAATCTGGAATTAATGCAGATATTATTGTTGGAGGTATTAATAATAATGCTCCAGATGATACTGTTGGACCAGAAATTCAGCTTTTTATGAATGATGAATCTTTTGTTGATGGTGGAACAACTAATACTTCTCCAAATTTAATTATCAAACTATCTGATATTAGTGGTATTAATACTTCAGTTACAGCCGTAGACCATGATATTGTTGCTATTCTAGATGACAATCAATCTGAACCCATTGTTTTAAATGATTTTTACGAAACCGAATTAGACGATTTTACCAATGGAACAGTTAATTATCAGCTAAGAGATTTAGCTGTAGGAATGCACACGATTAAAATAAAAGCTTGGGATACATATAATAATTCCTCAGAAGCAACGTTAAACTTTGAGGTTGTGAGCGATACTACGTTAAACTTAGAAAATGTATTAAATTATCCTAATCCATTTACTAGCTACACTGAATTTTGGTTCAATCACAACAAACCAAACGAACCCCTCGAAGTCCAAGTACAAATTTTTACAATTTCTGGTAAATTGGTAAAAACAATTAATGAAACAGTACAAACTTCTGGAGGTTTGTCAAGATCAATTAACTGGAATGGGTTGGATGATTTTGGTAATAAAATTGGTAAAGGTGTTTATTTGTATAAGCTAAAAGTTACTTCTACAGTAAGCAATTTATCATCTGAAAAATATGAGAAACTCGTTATACTATAATAAAATTATATATTTGCCAAAACAATGTTAAAATTCACAATGAAAAAATTAATACTACTAACACTACTTACTGCTTTAAGCTTAAAGACAGTAGCTCAGACTGATTCTAGAGCTATTACTACATCATTACCATTCTTATTAATTACTCCAGACGCAAGAGCTGGTGGTATGGGAGATATTGGAGTTGCAACCTCTTCAGATGCATTTGCATTATTCCATAACCCTGCTAAAATTGCTTTCAATGGAAGTAAATTAAGCATTGGAGCAAACTATGTACCTTGGTTACGTAACTTAACTGATGATATTTTTGCTGGTAATTTATCTGTTGTTAATAGATTTAGTGAGAACAGTGCTTGGGGTGTTGATTTAAAATACTTCTCTCTTGGTAGAATTGAACTTACAGATGATATAGGATTACCTACTGGTTTTAAAAATCCAACTGAATTTGCCATTTCTGGATACTACTCTTTAAAATTGAGTGAGCGTTTCTCTATGGGAGTTGGTTTAAAATATATCAACTCTAATTTAGATGTTGATGATTCTTTAGAAGCTGTAAACTCTTTTGCAGTAGATATTTCTGCTTACTATCAATCAGATGAAGAGAACTATGGAACATTTAATGGACGTTATCGTATTGGGGTTAACGTAGCAAATATTGGTCCTAAAGTAGAATATACACCAGGAGAAGAAAACTTTATTCCTACAATTGGTAAATTAGGTGGAGGATTTGACTTCATTTTTGACGATTATAACACCTTAGGATTAAATGTTGAATTTAGAAAGTTATTAGTTCCTTCTAGCGGTACTAGATCTTCTAGAGGATGGTTTGAAGGAATGTTTACTTCATTAGGAGATAGAGATTTTAGTGAAGAATTAAAAGAGGTAAACTGGTCTTTTGGAGCAGAATATTTATACAATAATGCTTTTGCTGTTAGAGCTGGATACTTTAATGAAAGTGAAATTAAAGGAAATCGTAAGTTTTTCACTTTAGGAGCTGGGTTTACAGCACAAGCCTTTTCTGTTGATTTATCATACTTAATTAATACATCTGATGTAAACAACCCATTAGAAAATACTTTACGTTTTTCGTTAGCATTTGATATTGGTGAAATTTATGACGACTATTAATAGTGTTTTTTTAGTATATTAGTAAAAAATTTAAAGCAGTCCTAGTTGACTGCTTTTTTTGACCAATTATTTTATATGAAAGAAACTAATTTTTCTACGAAAGCTACTGTATATAATGATGTATCTGAGCTTACTAAAGAAGAACAACGTTTGTTTGAAAATGCAATTATTGCAAGAAATAAAGCTTACGCACCCTATTCAAAATTTAGTGTTGGAGCAGCTATACTTTTAGACAATGGAACTATTGTTACTGGAAATAACCAAGAAAATGCAGCGTATCCTTCTGGAATGTGTGCTGAACGTGTAGCTATTTGGAAAGCTGGCTCTGAGTTTCCTAACATGGTTGTTAAAAAGGTTGCGATTACGGCTTCGTCTACAGAAATAAAAGTAGATAAACCTGTTGGACCTTGTGGTGCTTGTAGACAAACACTGTACGAATATGAATTCAACCAAAAGGAACCTATAGAGGTAATTTTTATGGGAGAAACAGGAAAAATAATCAAAGTACAATCTTTGGCTTCTTTACTTCCTTTTTCATTTGACAGTTCTCATTTATAATTGAACTATTTTAAAAAACATTAATAAATAGTTTTAAAAAACAATATTTTTCAAAAAGAACAGATTAACATATTCGTAATTTTATTTATTAAAAATTAAATATTTCAAAATTGAAAAGCCTCAAAATCAGAATTTAATAAAAATAAAATTTCCTCTCTGCATTTTATAGGTTTCCTATACTAAAACTTGTTTATTTGCTGTTATTGTAAGCCCAAAATATAAGAAATGTCAGTAGTAATAGCAGGAACGGGAAGTTACATTCCTACCATTAAAAAAGAAAATTCAAAATTTAATGGTAATCGATTTTTAAATGCAGATGGATCTTCATTTGAATCTAACAACACAGTAATTATTGAAAAATTCAAAACAATTACTGGAATTGAAGAAAGAAGATATGCAGAAAATCATTTTAATGCTTCTGATTTAGGGTACTTTGCTGCAGAAAAAGCAATTGAAGATGCTAATATTAATCCTGAAGAATTAGACTATATCATCTTTGCTCATAATTTTGGTGATGTAAAAAATGCTGCTATTCAAAGCGACATTCTTCCAAGTTTAGCAACTAGGGTTAAGCATTTACTTCGTATTAATAATCCAAACTGTATTGCTTATGATATCTTATTTGGTTGTCCTGGCTGGATAGAAGGCGTAATTCAAGCTAAAGCATTTATTACGGCTAATATTGCAAAGAATGTATTAGTAATTGGTTCAGAAACATTATCTAGAGTTATAGACAAACACGATAGAGATTCTATGATTTATAGTGATGGTGCTGGTGCTTGCGTGGTATCTGCTTCTGATAATGAAGAAAGCGGTATTTTAAGTCATGCATCGCAAACGTTTGCGAAAGATGAGGCTTATCATTTATTTTTTGGTAACTCATATGATAAAAACGAAGATCCCAATGTTCGTTATATCAAAATGTATGGGCGTAAAATCTATGAATTTGCATTAACAAACGTACCCAATGCTATGAAAATAGCATTAGACAAAAGCAACATTCCTATCGATGATGTTAAAAAGGTTCTTATTCATCAAGCTAATGAAAAAATGGATGAGGCAATTATAAAACGTTTTTACAGGTTGTATAAAAAGCCAGTTCCTGAAGGAATCATGCCAATGAGTATCCATAAATTAGGAAATAGTTCCGTAGCTACCGTGCCTACTCTACTCGATCTAATTTTAAAAAATAAAATTGACAATCATAATGTTGAAAAAGGTGATGTTATCATTTTAGCTTCTGTAGGTGCTGGAATGAATATTAATGCAATTGTTTATCGTTATTAATACCCTTTTGTAAAGATTGATTTAAATAAATTCAATTTAAACAATCAAAAAAATATAATTTTAAATACACACAACAATCTTTAATCTAGCTTTTCATAAGCTAGATTTTATATATATTAAATTCTCAAAAAAAACGGCAAAAATAAAATCAAACTATTATTTTTGCGGATGCAACAAGACAACGTACTCATATTAGATTTCGGCTCGCAATACACACAGTTAATTGCACGCCGTGTAAGGGAATTAAACATTTATTGTGAAATTCATCCTTTCAACAAAATTCCACAAAACCTAAACAATTTTAAAGCAGTAATTCTTTCAGGAAGTCCTTATTCTGTAAGATCAGAAGAAGCTCCACATCCTGATTTATCAGAAATCAGAGGTAAAAAACCTTTACTTGCTGTTTGTTATGGTGCGCAATATTTATCGCACTTTTCTGGAGGATTAGTAGCACCATCTAATACCCGTGAGTACGGACGTGCTAATTTATCTTTTATACAAGAAGATGAAACGTTCTTTAAAAACATTTCTGAAGGTAGCCAAGTATGGATGAGTCATTCTGATACAATTAAGGAACTACCTGAAAATGGAGTTCTTTTAGCTAGCACGCACGATGTTACAAATGCTGCTTACAAAATAGAAGGAGAAACAACATTTGCAATTCAATTTCATCCAGAGGTATATCACTCTACAGATGGAACTCAATTACTGAAAAACTTTTTAGTAGATATTGCTGGTTTACAACAACAATGGACACCTAATTCTTTTGTTGACTCTACTGTTGAAGATTTAAAAAGTAAGATAGGTGATGATAAAGTAATTCTAGGATTATCTGGAGGTGTAGATTCTACCGTCGCTGGTGTTTTACTACATAAAGCTATTGGAAAAAACTTACATTGTATTTTCGTTAATAATGGATTATTACGAAAAAATGAATACGAAAATGTGTTAAAGCAATACGAAGGAATGGGATTAAACGTTAAAGGTGTAGATGCCTCTGAACGTTTTCTTTCAGCCTTAGAAGGATTAAGTGATCCTGAAGCTAAAAGAAAAACTATTGGTAGAGTTTTTATTGAGGTATTTGACGATGAAGCTGCCAAGGTTGAAAATGCAAAATGGTTAGCACAAGGGACAATTTATCCAGATGTTATAGAATCAGTTTCTGTTAATGGAGGACCTTCAGCAACAATAAAAAGTCATCATAACGTAGGAGGATTACCTGACTTTATGAAATTAAAAGTAGTAGAACCACTACGTATGATTTTTAAAGACGAAGTACGTCGTGTTGGAGCATCGATGGGAATAGATAAAGAATTATTAGGAAGACATCCGTTCCCAGGGCCAGGATTAGCAATACGAATCTTAGGAGATATTACTTCCGAAAAAGTTCGTATTTTGCAAGAGGTTGATGCCATTTTTATAGATGGTTTAAAAGAAAGTGGATTGTACAATGACGTTTGGCAAGCTGGAGCTATTTTATTACCTGTAAATTCAGTTGGTGTTATGGGAGATGAAAGAACTTACGAGAAAGTAGTTGCATTAAGAGCTGTTGAAAGTACAGATGGTATGACCGCAGATTGGGTTAATTTACCTTATGAATTTTTACAGAAAACATCCAATAAGATAATTAATAATGTTAAAGGAGTAAATAGAGTTGTTTATGATATTAGCTCTAAACCTCCAGCGACTATAGAGTGGGAATAGTACTTGCTTATAGTCTTAAATAATTTTTTATGAATAAACTAAAATTTTTGGCTTTTACTCTAGTAATAGCCTTAATTGTATCTTGTAGTCAACAAAAAAGATATATCTCTTATCGAGTTCAGGAAGGAGAAACAATGCAAGATATTGCTAAAAGAATCAATGTTCCTGCTGAAGACTTAGTAAGGTTAAATCCAGATGTTGGGGAAACACTTTCATCTAATAGTGTTATTATTATACCCAACCCTGAGTTTAAAAAAACGATTCCTTTAATTCAAAATCCAACTAAAGGAACTAATACTACAGATACCTCTTCTGAAGGAAATGAGACTAATGAAACCTCAACTCCTTCTACTAACGACGATAGTACAGAAGTAAAAGCAGATTCAATGCAAGTTGTTCGAACTGTATATGAATATAAAACACATGTCGTTCAACCTGGAGAGACAGTTTATCGCTTAACAAAAATGTATAACATTTCTAAAGATGAACTTTTAAAATTAAATCCTGAATTCCCTAAACTTAGAGATAATCTTTTAAGTGTTGGACAAGAATTGAAAGTAAAAGTTGAGGAGAAAAAAATCGTTTACATTTCTAGAGAAGAAGATCTTAAAAATCATGTGACGCATATTGTAAAACCTAAAGAAACGGTTTATAGCTTAACACGTTTTTACAATATTTCTAAAGATGATTTATTAAAACTAAACCCAGAGTATCCTGATTTAGTAGATGATAAGTTGAGCATTGGTCAAATATTAAGAATACGTCCAATAGAAGAAAAACTAGCATCTGATGATGTTACTTTTTATATTGATACCATAGCTGAAGTTTCTGAACCTATAAAGTTAGCTTTATTACTACCTTTTAAAGCAGCTGCATATGATAGTATTCCCGCAGAAAAGATTTTTAACAAGGTAAAAAGTAAATCAGCAGGTAGTGCTAATTTAGCCAATATAATCACTGACTTTTACTTCGGAGCTGAAATGGCTATTGATTCTATTTCTAAAAATGGAGTAAACGTAGATGTTGCTGTTTTTGATACTGGTAGTAGAGGGAAATTAGTGCAACAAATTTTAGATGAAGATAAATTAGATGATGTAGATGTAATTATAGGTCCTTTTTACTCAGATAAAGTTGAATTAGTTGCAGATGATGTAAACGCTCCTGTTGTTTTTCCTCACTTTTCTAAAGCACAAGGCGAATTCTCATCTTCAAAAATTGTAAAATCTGCACCAGATAAGGAAACTCATAGTAATGCACTTGTTTCTTACTTAAATGAGATTTATAATGGTGAAACGATCTTTGTTGTTGGTGATGGCAAAAAACAGTCGGATGAGCAAGTAGAGTTTATTGCTTCTAATCTGAAAAAAAACGATTCTATTCAGGATATCCATATTTTAAAACCAGAAAAAGGTTATATTAAAAAAGAACGTTTTACTGAAAAAATGAAGCCGAATTCTCATAGCTGGATAATTCTAACTTCTGATGATAAATCTGCTATTGCAAATGCTATTAACAGTATGGTTGTTTTACCAGAGGATGTAACTGCTCATGTTTTTGCTATTGACAAAAATAAAGCATATGATGAAGTTAATAATAATACATTAGCTCGTGTAGATTTTACTTATGTTACAGATCATTTTTCTCAAGAAAAGGATGAAAATGTAAAACGTTTTGTAAAGCAATACCGTGCTAGGAATAAAGATATTCCATCTGAATATGCTATCAGAGGATTTGATTTAACCTATGATATTTTAATGCGATTAGCTTCAGGAGAGAAACTTTCTCAAACTTTTAAGCAAGGAATTTCTATGCGATTGAAAAACAAATTCGATTATAATAAAAAGTTATTCGGATCAACAAGAAATAGAGGTTTATTTATCGTAAAATATAATAAAGACTTAAGCTTGGAAAGGTTAAAATAAATAACTTTTAAATCATAAAAATAAAACCCGATATAAATTAGTTATATCGGGTTTTTATTTGCGTACATATCTTTATAATAATCTTGATACTTTCCTGTGGTAATTTCCTCTACCCATTCTTTATTTTCTAAATACCATTGAACTGTTTTTTCAATTCCTTCTTCAAACTGTAAAGATGGACTCCAACCTAATTCATTTTTTAATTTAGACGCATCTATAGCATATCTATAATCATGTCCTGCTCTATCTTCTATATAGCTTATTAAATGCTCCGAAGTCCCTTCTTTTCTTTCCAAAAACCGATCTACAGTCTTAATTAGTACTTTAATTAAATCTATGTTCTTCCACTCATTAAAACCTCCAACATTATATGTTTCTCCTATTTCTCCTTTATGAAATATAACATCAATAGCACTTGCATGATCTTCAACATATAGCCAATCACGAACGTTTTCTCCCGTTCCATAGACTGGTAATGGTTTATTATTACATATGTTATTGATAAATAAAGGAATTAATTTCTCAGGAAATTGATATGCTCCATAATTATTGGAACAATTAGAAATTATTGCTGGTAATTTATATGTGTCTTTAAAAGCTCTTACAAAATGGTCTGAAGAAGCTTTGGAAGCTGAATACGGCGAATGAGGATCATAGGCTGTTTGCTCAGTAAACAAACCTGTATCTGTTAAACTTCCGTACACCTCATCTGTAGAAATATGATAAAAAAGTTTGTCCTTTATGTTATTGCTCCAATACTCTTTTGCTGCTTGTAATAAGTTTAAAGTTCCTAATACATTCGTTTTAGCAAATGAAAATGGGTCTTTAATTGATCGATCTACATGTGATTCTGCAGCTAAGTGAATGACTGCATCTATATCATATTTTAAAAATATAGAACGTATTTGTTCTGTATCACAAATATCTCCCTTAATAAAAGTATAGTTTGATCGCTCTTCAATATCTTTTAAATTTTTCAGATTTCCAGCATACGTTAATGCATCTAAATTTATGATATTATAATTAGGATATTTGTTCACAAATAAACGAACTACATGTGAACCTATAAAACCTGCACCTCCTGTAATTAAAATGTTTTTCATCCTTCTATCCTATCTCTTAACCAAATCCATTAAATATTCTCCATACTTACTTTTCATAAGCGGTTGTGCTAACTTTTTAAGTTGTTCTTGATCAATAAACCCCATGTGGTAAGCAATTTCTTCTATACAAGCTATTTTTAACCCTTGACGTTTTTCTATAGTTTGTATAAATTGACCTGCCTCCATAAAAGACTCATGAGTTCCTGTATCTAACCAAGCAAAACCTCTTCCCATTAACTCAACTTTGAGTCTTTTTTTTTCTAAATACTCTTGATTTACAGAAGTAATTTCTAACTCACCTCTATTAGAAGGCTTTACTTTTTTAGCCATTTGTACTACATTATTAGGATAAAAATACAATCCTACTACTGCATAATTTGATTTTGGTGTAACAGGCTTCTCTTCTATAGAAATAGCATTTCCACTTTTATCAAACTCAACCACTCCATAACGCTCTGGATCTTTTACAAAATATCCAAAAACCGTAGCTTTTTGCTCATTCTCTACATTTTGAATTGCATTTCCTAACATTTCTGGAAGTCCATGACCATAAAAAATATTATCGCCTAAAATCATACACACATCATCTTCCCCTATAAATTCTTCTCCTATGATAAAAGCTTGTGCTAATCCATCTGGACTGGGTTGCTCTGCATAGTTTAAGTTAATTCCTAATTCACGACCATTACCTAACAGTTTTTTAAAACTTGGCAAATCATCTGGAGTTGAAATGATAAGTATCTCTTTTATGCCTGCTAACATTAAAACTGACAACGGATAATATATCATAGGCTTGTCATAAACAGGTAATAACTGCTTAGATACTCCTTTTGTAATTGGATATAATCGTGTTCCTGAACCTCCTGCTAAGATGATGCCTTTCATAAGTTTAATCAATAAAACATCTAAACCAAAGTTCTAGATTTACTATAGCTCTTAACTCTCTAGTATAATCTTTTTTACCTTCTATATGTTCTTTTAAAATTTCTTTTAAATAACTACTATTAAATATATTTCGTTTAGATAAAGAATCGCTATTTATTATTTCTGTTACGTAATCTTTTAAATGAGTTTTAAACCATTCTCCAACTGGTACAGTAAACATTTGTTTATCTCTATACACTACATCTTTTGGTAAGTACTTTAATGCATATTTTTTTAAAATATATTTAGTTTCGTTTTCTCTTAACTTAAAGTTTCCTTTCAACTTCTGTGTATATTCAAAAAGTCTATAATCAAGAAGAGGACTTCTAGTTTCAAGAGAATTAGCCATAGCCATCTTATCAGGTTTTACTAAATTATTACCAGGTAATAAATGTATCATATCAAAATATAGAATCTTATTAGTAAAATCTTTATTGCTTACTTTATCTATCGTTTCTCTAAAAATTTTGAAAGGGACAGAATAATCGACACTTTCCTTAAAATTAGAAGTATATAAGTTATCAAAATCCTCATCTTTTTTTATTAGAGAAATGCTATCAAAGTAGTTTTTTTCATCACTATCAAAAGATGAAAAATATTTTGTATAACCAGCAAAAGCTTCATCACCTCCATCTCCTGTAAAAACAAGCTTATAGTCTTTAGCTGCAAATTCAGACAATATATAAGTTGGAATAAATGAAATATCACCATGAGGTTGATCATTATGCCAAGTGGTTAAGTTCCACATTTTCACAATATCACTTTCTAAAATATGGACCTTATTTTCTATATCGCAATGATTCGCTACAGTTTTAGCCCAGTAAGACTCATCAAATCTTTTCTCCTTAAAGCCAATAGAATAGGAATCAAGACTAATACCAAATTTCTCTTTCGTTGCAGCACACACCAAACTAGAATCTAAGCCTCCACTCAAAAAAGCTCCTATTCCTACATCACTTCTAAGCCTAATTCTGATAGCGTCAGTAAATATTTCGTCAATTTGTTCAAAAGCTTCTTCTTCTGTTACATCTACTAATTCTTCTTGATTAGTTATATCCCAATACTTAGTAACTTTCTTTGATAAAGATTCCGTGTCTATTTCTATAAAAGATCCAGGAATAACATGAGTAACATATTTAAAGATTGTTCTAGGGATAGGTATATAATTAAATTTTAAATAATTATGTATTGATTGATTATCTAATGATCCATCAAAATCTTGTATTGCTTTCTTAAAAGCTTTTATTTCTGAAGCAAAATATAACCCATTGTCCTTCTCATATAGATATAAAGGTTTAACTCCTAATCGATCTCTACCTAATATTACCTTTTTTAACTTCTTATCATAGATAGCTATAGCAAACATACCGTTAAACTTACTAAAACACTCTGTTCCATAAGATTCGTATGCTTTTAAAATAACCTCAGTATCACTACTTGTCTCAAAAGTACAACCTAGCTTAATTAATTCATTTTTAACCTCTACAAAATTATAAATCTCTCCATTCTGAACAACTACTATCTCCTTGTTATTGTTATAAAATGGTTGCTTTCCATTTTCTATATCAATAATACTAAGCCTAGTATTTAGCAAACATACATTCTCTGAATGATGATACCCATGTTCATCTGGTCCTCTATGATTAATCGATTCTACAGTATTAGAAACGTAACCATCTATTTGATTTTCATTATTAGAAATAAACCCTGCAATTCCACACATAATTTAATAACTTCCTTTAAGTAATGTTTTAATTGTCCAAAAAATTATTTTTATATCTAAAAAGAATGATACTTTTTCATTATAAAATATATCATACTTTTTTCTACTCTTATTATTCAAGTTATGCCTATTTCTACTTTGAGCTAAACCTGATATTCCTGGTAAGACATTATGTCTTTTTTTGAATTCTTCCTCAGTATAATTACTCTTTTGTGCAGGAACATCTGGTCTAGGTCCGATTAAACTCATATCTCCTAAAAATATATTAAATACTTGAGGTATTTCGTCTAAGCTTGTTTTACGTAAAAAAGCTCCAACTTTTGTAATTCTATTATCATTTTTCTTTGTACTATATCCTCCAATTTGATCAGCGTTGGATACCATAGTTCTAAATTTAAATATTTTAAAAACTTTTCCTCCTTTTCCAATTCTATTTTGACGATAAAAAATACTTCCTTTTGAATCTATTCTTATTAATATTCCAATAATAACCATTGGAATAAAAAAAATAAAACCAATGAATAAGGCAGAAATTAAATCTAAAAACCTTTTAAATACTAACTTATACATTATATTCTATTAATTTAGTTTTTGTTTAACAATTTTAATTGTACTCTCCTTCAATAATTTCTTATTATTTTCCAATTCTTCCTCTGTTAAACTTTTATTATATTCATGAAAAGTAGTTTTTAAAGCTAAAAACTCAGTTTCAAACTTCTCAATGCTTTCATTAGCTATTTTTTTAAATGTTCTAGATAAAATAACGGCTGAAGATTTAAGTCTAACATGTTCTTTGAGTATCATATTTCCAGAAATTAGGCCATCATTTAATGTAGCTACTCCTCCAAAGCCAAAATCAATATTTTTACTATGTATTTTTTTAGCTAGATATTCTACCAATCCTCCTGATAAAACCTCAAACATAAAATCTAGACCTAGAGATAAATGTAAATCATTAAGACCAACATGTACTTCATCTATACCTTTCACTTCCAAAATTTCATCTACTCTAGCTAAGGCTTCAGAAGTCTCTAATAATAAACATGTTTTAACTCTTCCTTTTACAAGTTTCACAAACTTTTCTACTTCTAATCTAGTTTTAAACATTGGTAGCATAATAATATCAGCCCCATCATTTATACATTTTTCAATTTCATTTTTAGAACTTGAGTGTATTGGGTTTATTCTAACTAACAAGTCAGATTTATGTAGAACTGAAGATATTTTTCTAACATCTTCAATACTATGAGTAACGCTTATTACAGTATCTAAGTGCCCTTGTCTTTCTTTCTTTCCTAAGATTTCTAAATCTAAAAAAATTCTATCTACACCTATCGAATCATATTTTTTTATGAGTTCAATATCATTTTCTATTATTGAATATTTCATACCTCCGCTATTTTTATTTTTTTAATTTTTGATTTATATGTCAAATATAAGCCTATAACAGAGATTAGCATTAATAAAGAAGTTCCTAAAGGAATAAATCTCACTTCAAAATCGTAATACTTGATCATGAAGTTTAATATTAACTTTAAGCTTAAAATTGAAACCGAATAATATATTAATACTTTATACCATTTATTTGCAAAAACTAAATTCAATAATATACTATTTGTTCCTGCAAAAATAATCGCTATTGTAAATGATTTTAAAACTTCAGAAACTAAAATAATATTCGACTCTTTAACTTTTGAAATTCCATAAAACAACTTAACTATATCATAACTAAAAAAATAAAAAACAACTGCAATAGTTAATGATAAAATAAGATTAAAAAATATTACTCTATTTAGAAGTTTATTTGCTTCTAAAAATTTATTATCAGCTATCATTTTTGATAAATCTGGGAACATAGCGACTGCATATGTCGTTAGAAATACTGAAACTGGTAAAAAATAAATTTTCTCTGCATAAGATAATAAAGCTATAGATCCTTCATTCAGAAAAGATGCAAAAATTTTATCAATCATAGGTAAGACAAAAACCACTCCATTAGCAAAAATCATAAATACCATTAACCTGTATGAGATCGTGTTTTTTTTATTTTTCTTTTCTAAAGAAAGTACTAACCTAGTATTAATTTTATTTTTCTTTAAGTTATAATACATCCATAACATTCTAAATATTGCAGCTAAAATTACTCCTACTGCAAAAAAATAGTTTTTAAACCCTAATAATAAAAACAAAATTAGAATACTATTAAAAAATAAAGTATTCAAAGACAATTCTTTAAATTTTTTCTTGAATTGTAAAAATGAAACTGAAATAAACGTTAAAACATTAGGAAAGACGGATAATAATGAAATTATGATTAGAACATATAAATGGAGTTCATAAAGAAAGAGGAATGATAATACAACTAATAGATACAACATTAAAGTTATTTTAAATAACTTTAGTGTAAATTCTTGTAATATACCTTCTATAGGATTTTTATCTTTTGATAATATAGGAATTAACAACCCTGAAATAGCACCTGAAGACAATAGATTATTTAGTAAATCAGGAACAGTTAGCATTAAAATAATAGTATCCGAATCAGCACTAACATCGAACTTATATGCTATAACCAACTCTCTTATATAGCCACTTAACCTTCCCAATAAAATCCCTATACTAAGTATAAAACTATTAATAAATATTTCTCGTTTCATATTTAGTTCTCTTAACAGATTTATAAAGGAAATCATAAAATAATACTATAATAGAAAATAGTAATGAATAAGTCATTAACCCCTCAAACAATAAGCTTACTAGTAACAATATAAAAATTGTTTTTATTACTTTTTGCTTAGAATATAAAGTCAAAAAGATAATTAATAATAATTCTATAACAACAATTGAGACTCTTAAATAATCTTCGTTCATTATTGCTTCAAATAATAAACTCCTCTCAACCATAACATAGAAAATCTTAACTATATCCTCAATCGAAATTTTTTTAATGGCTTCTATAGTTATATCATCAGCACTTCCGTATTCATAAGGGTTTAAAAAAAACAATAACTTATGGAAAATAGATCCTGCTAACACAGAAACTAACATAATAACAACTATGTTTAAATATTTTCTTTTACTTTTACTTTTTATATATTTTTTCTTAAAAAAGAATACTAAGAAAAAGCATAGTAAAAAAGACCCTGAGCTCAATAAGGAATACCCAAAAGAAATCAGGAATACTCTTTTCTTTACTCCTCCATATCCATATCTTATGTTCATAATTAACATATATACTGCAATCATAACTAGTACACTTCTGTAACTAAAAATTAATGATAAGTATAATATCAAAACTGAAATATTTCTAATACGATAAGGGGCTTTTGTAAAAAATACAGGTAAGCAGTATATTACAAATAAAATATGTTCTAAAGTATTCGACATATTATTTTCTTTAATAAAGAAAAATGGGTAAGCTATAATGTACCTTACTCTATGCATATATGACAAGCTATTACTCTGATTGTTTCCTGCATCAAAACTTGAAACTTGAGAATAAAAACCATCTATCTCTACACTAAACATACTTCTATCTAGAAAGCTACTCAGAAATAAAAAAATAATAACATTAAAAAATATCCAGAATAAAAACTTTAATCTTGATTTATTCATATACTATTAATAAATTTTTCTAATTTTTCGGCAAAATTAAATGTTAGGAATTCAATAGAAGAATTTAATTCATTTATTATTTTTTTATTTCTTAAATTATCACGTAACTCATTAAATGAATTGCTATATATAAAAGGTAATTCTTTAAAAAAACTAATAGGATAGAATTCATTATAATCAGGCTTGTAAGTAAAAACTTTTTTATTACTACTTACTGCCTCAATAGCTACAGTAGAGTATGGAGTAACTATAATATCTCCAATACAAATCACCTCAAACAAGTTTAATTCATTATTAGTATATCTTATATCAGGATATTGAGTGAAACTTTCTTCGTAATCTGTAATATCTTCATTTGGATGTAATCTAAAAAGTACATTATATTCATTGGTCATCGAATGCAACATTTTAAATATATGAGGATTGATCTCTTTATAATCAACTCTTGAATAAGAATTATCTATTTTATTAAACTTTAAAGGAGGTTGAGATAAGTATACTAATACCTTCTTTTTTCTATCTAATTTTACCTTATCTAGAATAAGGTTTTCATCCATTCCAAATATACTATTAACACTTCTTTCTATAGCTGGTTGACCAAATATTAATACTTGATTACTTTTAAAACCTTTTTCTAAAAGATTATTTTTAACCTTTTCATTCATAACAATTGTGTAATCTGCTATCGGTTTATTTATATCATCATCAAAAAGGTCTAAAATCTGAATAGATTTTATATTTCTTTTTTTTGAAGCTAATAATGAGGCTTTTTCAAATCTTGGTGAAGTGGTTGAAATTAATAAATCTGTATTTTCATGCTCTAATATTTTACCAATTGTATCAACTGGTAAAAAAGATTTTCTTCCTTTTTCTTGATAGTTAGAATAGGCAGTATCATAACTAGTTTTATTTATTTCTTCAGTAAGAGATAAACCTATATAGAACAATACTTCTAGTTTACTAAGACCACTAGAAGCATTATAGTTATCCTCGAATATTTTTAATCCATTTTTTAATATTTCATCTAAATTCTCATCAAATAAAAATAAATAGTCTTTAATGTTTTTCAATACATCTTTAGTGTATTTATTTTTAACTTTATTGTAAGCTGTTGTTAGAGCTAACAGTTTAACATTATAGTTTTCATTTAGTATTAGTTTATCTACTATTGGCTCAATCAAATTAATATGACCAGCGCCATAACAAACTAAAAAAATATTTTTTTTCATTTTAAAAATGTGATAATAATTTTCTTTTTAAATTAAAGATTTAAAAAGTTTATAATATTTTTCGCAAATAATTTCTCTCTTGAACCTCTTAGATGATTCTATCCCATTCATACTCATCTCTTTTCTTTTATCTTTACTTTTCATTAAATATGACATTTTCTTTTTAAAGGTATGTATATTATTTTTATCAACTACAATCCCATTTTTTCCATTATCAATAATGTCTTTGAGACTATCAAATGAATTCATAACTATAGGTACACATCCTAATTGTAAGGTTTCATTTAATGTCATAGGCCATCCTTCATAATCAGAGGTCATTAGAAAAATAGATGCTTTTTTATAAAACTCATATGTATCTCGTTTTTCATCTTTAATAAAAAAATTTTTCATTTTATATTTTTTGGCTAGCATTTTATAAAATGGAAAAGATCTTCCAAATCCAACTACATTTAATGTCCAGTCTGGAAATTCATCTTGAATTTCACTCCATACTTTGAAAACAATTGATAAACGTTTTTGCATTTCACTAAATCTAGAAACTACTAAAACTTTTTTTTCTTTCTTATCAACGTCATCATAAGAAATACTTTTATTAAAGGAAAGTGCATTTTCTATAACCTCAAGTTTATCATCGTTATCTATCCGATAAACCTTTTTAAAGGAGGCAACGTAATGTTTTGATAATAAGACAAATTTATCTGAATATTTATACCCTTTTCTAATTCCTTGTATTGTTTTTTGTGTAATATATAGATAAGCTATTGGATACAATACTATTGCACAAAAAGCTCTAAACCGTTTAAATCTTGATTCATTAAAAAATAATGATTCAAGTATCCCAACCCATACTCTTCTTTTTTCATAACCTGGCTTATTATGCATTGCTCCAACCAATTTACATTTGGTTCCTAAACGAGCTTTATGAGCTATTTTTGACAATAAATAACCTTCAGGCACAAAAATTATATCTATATCATTATCTATGATAAATCTATTAATCTTTCCTATATTGATTCCTATATTGTCTACATATTTAATTTTATCAACTCCTCTACAAACTATTTTAAAATTTGTATAACAGTAGACGTCATTTTTATTTACTAAATAATTAAGTAACTGTATTGTAGTCCTAGAAGCTCCTGAATCATTAATATCTATATTTCTTCTATAAATTACTAAAATATTCATGCTGAATACCTCTTATAAAGTAAAGCCGTCATCAACCACAAGATTCTGCCCATTTACATATTCTGATAAATCAGATAATAAATACAATAATGTTCCCGAAATATCATTAGCGTTTAACATTCCTTTATTTAAACAAAATTCTTTATAGGCAGACAAAAAGCTTTGAGGTTGATTATCTTTTAAACCTCCAAGAGATATTGCATTTACTCTAATTTTTTTTCCTTTTAAATATTTTGCCATATATTTAGTTAGATGTATTAGTCCTGATTTTATAGCTGCATATTCAACTGGGGTAGTCATATCTGTGTTTTCATATATTTGAAATCGAGGGGCAATGACACCATAAATTGAAGATATATTAACAATATTACCAAAACCTTGTTTATAAAAGTATTTAGCAAATAACTGTGATGTTAAAAAATATCCTCCAAGATTCATACCTAAATTCTCACAAAAATCTTCGTATTCGACATCAAAGAAATGTTTTCCGTAATTTTTATTTCTTGGATAAGCACTATTAACTATAGCATCAATTTTATTAAACTTTAGATGTAATCTATCTATTAAATCTTCAATAGATTTTTTAGATATTATATTTAATTCCTCTACAAATAAATTTTTACTATTAATTTTATTTCTAACCTCTTCTGCAGAAGAAGTGTTATATTCAGCAATAATAGCTGTGCCTCCATTATTTATGATCATTTCACAAAATCTTCTCCCTAATAACCCAGCTCCTCCGGTTACTACTATCACTTTATTCTTTAAAAACATAAATTTAAAATTTTATACCCTTCTTTAACCGTATTAAATGTATTCTTTTTACCTAAAGCATTTTTAATAAAATATCTCATTTGGTCCTCATACGTTTCCAATAAATCTTGTTTTTCAGAATAAACATTCTCCTCATCAAACCATATTTTATTCTCTATTAAATCTAATAAATACGTTCCTTCTGTCGTTAAAACTTCAAAAGTCCTTTTTGAATTCTTTCTATAATAATTTAAAATTATGTTAGCATTAAACTCTTTATATAACCATAAATAATTAGCATAATCGTATGCAGAAATATTTAAACTAGAAAGGTTAGTAAAAGTTTTTTTTACTTTTAGAGGTTCACCAAAAAACCAATATAAATAATCTAATTCATGAATTAAATCTATATGAACTCCCCCTCCTTCTTCTTTATTTGCACTATAAATTTTTCTAAAATCTTTATTTGGTCTCCAGTTTGGCAAATAAGATCCACAGTAAATATTTACCTCTTCAACACGCTTATCTTTTAATAAGTCTTTCATTTTGAGTAAACCTTTGTGAAATCTTAGATTACATGCAATATAAGTTGAGTTACTCTTATCTAAACTCTCTACCAAGTTCAATTCTTTTTCACCAATTGAATTAAACAATGGTTTTTCTATAAAAAGAGGAATCTCTAACCTAGAAATCTCATTTAAAGTCTTATAATGTACATTTGTTGGGTTAGAAACAATAATAAAATCTGGCTTCAAGCTCTCTATTTCCTCATATGAATATATATGGTGAATATTATCTTCTTCTGCCTTAATTTTATGTCTTAAAGCATAAATTTTCACCAATGGATTTATTCTTCTTAAAGCTAAAACATGTTTTTTTGCAATAGAGCCTAAACCTATTATTAAAACTTTCATAATTTAAATCCTAATTTATCATTTTCAATTAGATACTCCATAAAATCAAAATCAATTGGATGATCTAAATCAAAGCAAATATGATTCATCTTATATACAATAGTTTTATCAGTTATAACAGTTTTATAATTCTCTCTGAAAAACTTTCTTTTGTAAAAATAAAATGAAGCATTCATATCATATACCTTAGGGGTAGTTTGCCTACTTAAAAAAACACCACCATCTTTAACTAAACCAAAAAAATTATCTTTTTTTTCTTCAACCATATTAAAATAGGGGTTTCTATTTGCATCATTAACTGAAAAAATGTTATTCGCTTCTTCATTATTTTCTAATAGTTCTAGAGCATCTTTAAGATCTTGAACTGTTCTTAGTGGTGAAGTAACATCTAAATCTAAAACATAATCATACTCTTTTTCATTTTTATCTTCAGCATATTTTTTCACGTCAACAATGGCATCTAATTTTCCCGCAGCATCTGTAGCTAAAAAGTCTGGCCTTATATACGAAACATCTACTTCACCTCTAAATTTCATCACTGTACTTTTTATAGCTTCTGAATCTGTAGACAAAATAATATCAACGTTTCCTGTTTTTATTTCTTCTTTAAATTTATTTGCAGTTTTTAAAGTATAAAAAATTAAAGGAGATCCTTTAATTTCTTTAATATTTTTACCTTTTATACCTTTAGATCCTCCTCTTGCACATACAGTTAAAAGTATATCCATATTATTAAAACTTTATTTTATATATATCTTCTTGAGCTTGCTTAAAATCTTCGTGTTTTCCTACATCTAACCAATAACCTGCTAAAGGATATGAAATAACTTTATTACCTTTTTTTATTAGCTCTTCCATTAAATCAGTAGCATTAAAAAACTCTTCTTTAGGTATAAAATCTAAAACTTCTTTTTTCATCAAATAAATTCCACCATTGGAATAGTATGTATAAGTAGGCTTTTCTTTAAAACTTTTAATACATCCATTTTCATTTTCTAAAACAGCGTATGGAATATTTACTTGATAAGGAATTGATACAACAGAAAAATCAGCATCCTTCGATATAAAATCTAAATAAAAATCCTCATAATCTAAATTCGTTAAAATATCAGAATTCGTTAATAATATATAATCATGTTTGAAATTATTTATTTTAGAAACAGCTCCAACTGTCCCTAATGGTTTGTCCTCCCATACATAATCAATATCTAAATTTTTCGATTCTCCTTTTCCAAAATATGCTTCAATTTGTTCTCCTAAATACTTTACAGAAAACCAATAATCATCAATACCATATAAAGCTAATCTATCTACATTGTGCTCCATAATAGGCTTATTTCCTACTTTAAGTAATGGCTTTGGTGTATCATTTGTTAGAGGCTGTAATC
>NZ_CAZEFZ010000007.1:0-41623 GCF_964511145.1 Tenacibaculum amylolyticum | reverse complement strand
CTTCCTCTACCTCCCGCCATAATAACAGCATCTACAGGTAGGTACGATCTTAAAACTCTAAAATTAATAACATTAATTATAACACCATTTTTATCTATTACAGGTAATATTCTATAATTATTTTCTCTGTATTCAATAATTTTATTGATATCATAATCCTCTTTCTTTATATATTTAGGATTATCTTGAATAATTTTAGTTACTATGTCATCTATCGCTACACCTTTTAATAACCCTCTTCTAACATCTCCATCAGTTAAAGACCCTATAAGTTTATTCTTATCATCGATAATAAAAAGAATAGCATCTTTAGCAAGAATATCTAACTTCTCCAGTGCTTCTTTAATAGTACTTTTTTGATTGATTAAATGTTCTCTGTAATTTCTCATATTATTAAATACTATTTACTTGTCTATATATTTTAACACTTGGTAAGCTTCTGCATACTCTACTCCTGCTGTAGCTCCTCTAAAAGTTGCAAGAGCTTCCAAATTTCTATTAGATCTAGGAAAAGGATGTTCTCCTATTTCTGATTCATAGATAGACATAATATCTATTTTTTCTTTTAGATAAGGACTTATATCTACAAAATAGTTCGGTAAAAAATGATTTTCTGGTAATGCTACACCAAATTCAGTTTCAGAAATACACTCATACATGAATACTTTTTTTACAAATGGATACCTAAAGGATTTTGTACAAGCCATTACAGCTTTAAACGTAATTAAATGATCCGAATGTGCATCAGAACGATTAAGAACGTAAATTATTTCAGGTTTTGATTCATTAAAAATTTTACTTATTTCAGGAATCATAGTTAAGAGACTTTCATCACTCAAACACATTGTAGGATAATTCAATTTGTAGGTTTTGTGAATTTTAAGTCTTTTCTCAACCTCCATGATTTCTTCTTGTCTACTATCAACTCTTTCTTTACTAAACCCTTGGTTTTCACTAATGTTTGTTGTTATTAACCAATGAATTTTATCTCCTGATTCTCTGTGCTTTATTAATGTTCCCCCACATCCAAGAATTTCATCATCAGGATGTGCAGATATCACCATTATATTTTTCATAAATAATCTCCTTTTATTGGTAGTATTTTAAATTCATGCTCTATAATTCTAATTGCTCCATCATAAGTTTTTACAACAATCCCATTTTTTTCATCAGCTTCAAGTACTTTACCTGGTTCATAATTATCAAAAATAGTAGTTTCATTTTCTACTCTCCACACAATTACATCTTCTGTTCCATACTCTATATGAGCTCCCACATAAGGTCGAGTCAGTGAACGTACAAGGTTTACAATGGCTTTAGAGGTCATTCTAAAATCTATTTTCCCATCACTTTTCCCTCTTTTCCTCCAAGTGTTGCCTTCATTTTTATCTTGTACAATTTTGCTTATATTTCCTTTATTCTTTTGTAAATCTTCAGAAAAAGTTACAATTTGATGTAAAGCCTTTCTAGTAATTTTTTGATATAAAGTAGTGGCATCATCATTTTCTATCTTTATGATTTCTTGTGATATTATATCACCAGTATCTGCACCTTCATCCATAATAAAAAAAGTGCTAGCAGTTTGCTTTACCCCTAAAAATAGTGCCCATATAATTGGGTGTCTCCCTCTATTATTAGGTAATTCTGCAGGATGAAAACCTACTACACCATATGGAGGTAAAGTTAATATAGTGTTTGAAAGAATATGGGACCATCCAAAACAGTAAATAACATCAGGTGATTTCTCTTTAATAAAAGAAATTAACTCTTCTTCGTTATCTTTAGTACGGTATTTAACTGGCACACCATACTGTTTAGCTAATGGTGTTAAATCATGAAAATCAGCATTGAACTTCGAAGTCTTCTTTGTTATCAAACCAACTACTTCAAATTCATTTTCTAATAAAGAACTAAGTGCTTTATATGAAAACTCAACTGTTCCTATAAATAAAATTTTCATTTTCTTATAAGTCATAGAATTGTTTCTTTAATATATCTTTTAAATCAGTTCTTTTTAAAACATCAACTATTGTATCCGAAGAGTTACCTGTACCATAAGGGTTATTAGCTATAGATAGCACATTATTTTTAAATTCTTTAGATATTGATTTTCTAATAGCTTTTTCTATATCCTCAGTAGAGGACAGACAAGATATTACACTATCTCCTATAATTCTTCCTCGCTGTCTATCACCTATATTTACAGTTGCGGTGTTAAAACTTGGCACTTCAATTAAACCACTTGAAGAATTACCAATAACACAATCTACATATTTTAAAGCTGATAAATATCTTAATTGCCCTAGAGATGTAAAACATACAGATTTTAAAGGGTTATTCTTTACATACTCTTCAATTCTATCATTAATAATTCTTCCGTCCGTATCTGAATTTGATTTTGTAAAAATTATTTTACAATCATCAATTTTATCGATAGCTTCAAGTAGTTGATCTATTTGTTCTCCTGCTGTTGATTTTTCTAATGTTACTGGGTGAAAAGTCACTAAAAAGCTATATTTTTTATCTAATTTAAACGATATAGATTCTTCAAAATCTTCTCTTGAAAGTAATTCTAGCTTATTTATATTTTCAATTCCTAAAGCTCCAACATTATAAACTGACTCTGGTGATTCCCCCAGTTGAATAATTCTTTTTTTATAATCTTCTGTAGAACAAAAATGGACATGAGACATTTTGGTTATAGAATGCCTTATAGATTCATCTATTAAACCTTCAGTTGCTTCACCTCCATGACAATGAGCAGTTGGAATTCTACTAATCATTGCTGCTGAAACCGCTGAAAAAATTTCAAACCTATCTCCTAACACAAGAATTAAATCTGGTTGTAACTCGTCAAATGCTTCTGAAAAAGAAATCATAGCTAATCCCATACTTTTCGAAATACCAATTGGTGAATCAGACGACAAAAGAATTTCTATTTTTTTATCAATATGAAATCCGTCTTTTTCAATTTGTTTATAGGTCAAACCAAACTCAGTAGATAAATGCATTCCTGTAACAATAAGTTGTAATTGAAAATCCTTATCTTCTTCAATTGATTTCATTACCCAATACAACAAACCGTACTCGGCCCTAGTCCCTGTTATAACACATATTTTTCTCATTGTACAATTACATCATCTATATTAAAGTCCTTATTTGAGATCTGCCCTATTACCCTATCCCAATTCATAGGAGAAATTCCATTACCCGGTCTTTTAATTCCTAAATTTTCTTCAGTAAACGCCTCTCCTTTTTGAATAGGTTTAATAGCTACAATACTTTTTCTAACTATATCTTTATTTTTTGTTTCTGAAACCGAAGGTTCTTTTATTCCTGATCCACTTAATGCTTTCTCTATATTACGAATTGAGTCTACCATTAATTTTAATTCTCTAGGTTCTAAGGAAGCTCTATGATCTGGTCCTTCCATATTTCTATCAAGAGTAAAGTGTTTCTCTATTACCTCAGCACCAAGAGTAACGGCTGCTACTGGAACTTCTACTCCCAAAGTATGATCGGAATACCCTATATTCACTTCAACTTCTTCTTTAATATGGAGCATCGCTTTAAGATTAACATCCTTCATTGGTGTAGGATATTCTGTATTACAATGTAAAACAGTTAATTTATTTTTATCAACCCCTCCATTAATAAGAACTTCAACTGCCTCTTTTACTTCAGTAATATCTGCCATACCCGTTGATAAAATTACTTCTGGAAATAGGCTTGCAATTTTTCTTAAATAAGGTAAATTAGTAATTTCTCCTGAAGGTATTTTTGCTAAACGAACACCTATATTATACAAAAAATCAACACTATCAAAATCAAATCCTGTGGATAGAAATTTCACTTTTTTGTTTTTACAATATTCAATTAAATGGTGATGATCGTCTTGAGAGAGCTCTAACTTTTTAAGCATCTCAAACTGACTATCATTATTGTTAGTATTAGAATCCTGATACTCTGCTCTCTTAGCGTTTTTAGTAACTAATTTATTAGCTTTAAATGTCTGAAACTTTACATAATCAACCCCTGCTTCTGCAGCTACATCGATTAATTTCTCTGCTAGCTTAATATCTCCATTATGATTTACTCCAGCTTCTGCTATTATGAGTGTTTTCTTCATCTTTTAATAAATTCTCCAGCACTAATTATGCTGTTTTCTTTAATAATTATTCCATTAGAAATGGTTGCATTACTTCCTATAAAGGTGCCTCTTTTTATAATTGAATCCCCATTTACTACAGAACATGTAGAAATATGGCAAAAATCTTCAATTATAACACTATGTTCAATATTTGATTTTGTATTAATAATACAGTTCTTACCTATTTTAGCATCTGTATTCACAACAACATCGTGCATTATAACTGTTCCTTCTTCTACTTTCGAATGTTTAGAAACATAAGCTCTTGGGGAAATAACAGTTGCTAGTTGTCCTTTTGCTTTAATTATTTTTTTAAAAATTTTCTCTCTAACTGTATATGATTTTATTTGACCTACTGTAATTAAAAAAAACGTATTATCATTAACAAACTTTTCTATAAGTTCATCTCCTCCTAAAACTGGATAACCAAATATTTCTTTTTGGTCGGTATAATCATCAAGAATTCCTTTTATTGTAAATTTATTATTTAATTCAATAATATCTATTACAGACATACAGTGTCCTCCTCCTCCTATAAGTATAAGCTCAGGTTTATCCATTCAATTTGGTTATAATCTAACACTACTTGGAATATTGACTACTCTATCTTCTAACCACTCTGCATTTGTTAGCGGTCCTTTTACATTTTCCTTATACATAGGTAATTTATTCATGAGTTGCCATATTGGTCTAGTCATCACCCCTGCTTTATTGCTCTCTTCTAAAAACAAATCTCGCTCCTTTCTATCTTTCAAAAGAATCGCATTTAACCAAAAGTTACACTGCTCCTCTTCTCTTTCCTCAAAAAATGACACTTCGCTACCTTTAAAAAAGGTCGAATATTTAGATGCCAACTCTCTTTTATTTTCAAGAAAAAAATCTAATCTTTCAAGTTGTGCAAGCCCCAATGCAGCATTAATATTGGGCATTCTATAATTGAACCCAATATTATCATGAACATATTCCCATTTATGAGGTACTTTTGACTGAGTTGATAAATGTTTTGCCTTAGCTGCCAACTCATCATCATCAGTCAAAATTATTCCTCCTCCACCTGTCGTCATAATTTTATTTCCATTGAATGAAATTGCTGCTATTTTTCCAAAAGTACCTAAATGCTTTCCTTTATAAAAACTCCCCATTCCTTCTGCTGCATCTTCAATTAATTCAATATTATATTCTTTACAAACACTTAAAATTTCTTCTATTCTACATGCATGACCAAATGTATGCATTGGCATACATGCCTTAATACGGTTATTCGTTATTTTATTATAGCATTCTCCATTTCTCTGCTCTGAATGTTCCTTTAAAAAAGTTTTTAGCGCTTTTGGTGATAATCCCATTGTATCTATATCTACATCTACAAATACAGGCGTAGCATTTGCATATACTATTGCGTTTGTTGTAGCAATAAATGTAAGTGGTTGAGTTATTACCTCATCACCAGGTTCAACACCAGCAACAAGTAAAGATAAATGAAGAGCATTAGTACCATTAACACATACTATTGCATGTTTTGCTTTTGTATATTCTGCAACTTTATCTTCAAATAAATCGACAAACTTTCCTACGCTAGAAACAAAGGTAGAATCAATACATTCATTTAAATATTTCTTCTCATTTCCATTTAAATTAGGCACATGAAGTGGTATAAACTCATCAGGTGTATCAAACAATTCACGTATATATGATAATATCTTAACTGTTTCTTTCATTCTACTACATTTTAGAATCCAAATAAATACCTACTTCCTTATGTCCAAAATTAGGTAACATTTCATGGAATAACTTTACAATCTCTTCTTTACTCCAAGATTTTTTTTCCCTTAATTCATTAATTACATTAAGGAAGTGTTTTAATTTCTCTTCATTAAATTCTGGAGCATTTTTTACAATTCCTAAATTGTAGTGCTTTTCTAAATCTAACTCTTCCTTATCTGTAAAAAATTCTTCAAAACTTTTTTCTCCTGTAGTATTACTTTTTGTAAATAAACAAGGCCACTTACCTTTTTCTTCAAGGTCATTAATTGATGCTCTAGCTTCATCCTCAGAGTTCACCATACTAGGAGAGTATCCTTTCTCTTCAAGAAACTTTTTAGCTATTTCTGAAAAAGTGATTAAATGTAAACCTTGATCAAGTTTTGGGAAGTATATATCTCTATTCTCTCCAAAAATACAAGACATTAAACATAGTTCTCCTGATTCTTGAGGTACAACAAAATATCTTTTTATATCAGAAGGCGCAGCAATTGGTTGTCTCTTTTTGATCCTTTGCTCAAATCCATGTAATAATGACCCATCAGAAAAAGCTACATTAGCAAATCTCGCTGTAGATATATTAATATATCTACTTCTCTCCATTAAAAACATTTCCATTATTCGTTTAGATCCTCCCATCATATTAACTGGGTTTGCTGCTTTATCTGTAGAAACACAAAAGTATTTTTTTACCTTCATCTTTATTGACTGATCAATAGTTTTGATAGTATTCAATATATTGACCTTAATCATTCTCATTAAGGTATACGGATCTTTTTCACTTCTTACGTGTTTTAATGCTGATAGATTTAATACGTAATCATACCCATCTCCATTTTCAATAAACGCATCATACTCTATTGATCCTATATCTAGAGCTAATGTTTTAAAATCTCCTTCTATATATCCGTATGAACTCCTTATATCCCTAACTAACTCTACTAAATTATTCTCACTAATATCTACTACATGAAGTTTTTTAGGTTTTCTTTTAAAAATTTCTTTAGTTACAGCTTGACCTATTGTACCAGCCCCACCTAGAACTAAAAAACTAGAGTTAGAAACTTCATTTATTAACTCTAATTCATTAACTTTAATATCCTTATTAAAGAGAAGTTCATTTCTATTAATTAACTTTAAATAATCCATTTTTTATTTCCCAATTCTATGATATTGTATTCCTTTTTCTGCTAAATTATAAGCTATATATTGATTTCTACCATCAAAAATGATAGGTTGATTTAATTGCTTTTTTATTTCATCAAAATCTGGAGATCTAAACTCTTTCCATTCTGTTAATAAAATCAATGCATCTGCACCTTTTAAAACTTCATATTTAGACTCATAATACTTTACTTCTTCGATTTCTTTCAAATAAAAGGATTTAGCTTCCTTCATTGCTTTTGGGTCATATGCTTTAATTTTTGCTCCTCTTTTAATCAACTCACTTATAACATATAAAGCTGGAGCTTCACGCATATCATCTGTTCCCGGTTTAAAAGAAAGTCCCCAAACTCCAAATGTTTTATTTTCTAAGTTCTCTCCAAAATGTTTAATTATTTTTTTAGCTATGACAAGCTTTTGTCTGTTATTAACATCTTCTACAGACTCGATTAGCTGAGCTTTATAATTATGTTCTTCTGCAATTTTTTTAAGAGCTTTTACATCTTTAGGAAAGCAAGACCCTCCATAACCAACCCCTGGGTAAATAAAACTATACCCTATTCTAGAATCCGAACCAATCCCCAAACGCACATCATTTACATCTGCTCCAACTCGCTCACAAATATTTGCTATTTCATTCATAAACGAAATTTTGGTTGCTAACATAGCGTTTGCTGCATATTTAGTCATTTCTGCTGAACGAACATCCATTGTAATAAAGCGATCATGCGTTCTAAAAAATGGGCTATATAACTCTTTCATCTTTTTAAAAGCATATTCAGAATCAGCTCCTATCACTACTCTATCGGGTTTCATAAAATCGTTTATAGCAGCACCTTCTTTTAAGAATTCAGGATTAGAAACCACATCGAAATCAATATTTAGACTTCTCTTCTCCAACTCTTTTTTTATAGTTTCTTTTACTTTATCTGCAGTTCCTACTGGGACTGTCGATTTATTAACAACAATTAAAGCTTTATCCATCTTTCTCCCAACCTCCTTTGCCACGGACAAAACATATTGTAAGTCTGCAGAACCATCTTCTCCCATTGGGGTTCCAACTGCTATAAATACTATTTCAACTTTTTGTATTGCCTCTTCTATATTTAGAGAGAAAAACAAGTTTTCTCTATCCATATTTGTACGAACCATTTTTTCTAGACCTGGTTCATATATAGGAATAATTCCTTGACAAAGCTTATCAATTTTCTGTTTATCAACATCTACACAAGTAACAGTGTTTCCCATTTCAGAAAAACATGCTCCTGAAACTAGACCTACATAACCTGCGCCAACAACGGCTATATTCATAAAACTATTTATCCTTCGACCTCAAACTTTCTTTTTCGTGAACTTCTTTTCGTAATCCACTACTAGAAAATCGATGTTCCCTTTTATTAAAATATAATTTTATTCCTTTTTTCTCGCAATAATCTCTACCTGTGAATTTTTTGTTTGCATACTCCTCTCCAATTACTCTAACATCAATTTTAAACGAACGCAAAATATCTTCTAAATCTTGTTCTGTTGTATACGGAATAATTTCATCAACATACCTACAACCTTTTAATTGAATATACCTTTCTACTATAGACTGTACAGGTTTATTTTTTTCTGGCCTATCAATAGTTGGATCAGTTTGCATTCCGCATATTAAATAATCACATTGCCTTTTGGCTTCTTCTAACATTTTAATATGGCCCGCATGAAGTAAATCAAACGCACTAAAAGTTATACCTACTTTCATATTCTATTTTCATTTTTTAATGGACAAATATATTAAGTTATTCTATAATGAAAGTTCTTTTTCTGCTTTATTAATGATTTAATCATTTCTATTACATGAGAAAAAACTTAAATTTTACGCTTTTCCAATTAGAGTCTTCTACTCTAATTTCACCCTACTCCAAGTAATCAGCCCAAAAGCTAGATTTTACAACTATTTAATTCCTTAAAATAGTCTTCCTTAATTATCCCCCTTCTAAATTAACAAATTAGATTTCAAAGTAGTATTGATATTTCATAATTTTACATTTCTATAGCATTTTTTCTTTAAATCATCTTTTAAAAGGATGTCCAGATAGTATTTTTTTGGCATATGGATGAAACTCCCCTTTTAAACCTATTGGACTTGAATTCCTTATATTATGCACTATTTCTATAGCTCGTTTTGCATCTTCTAAACCATAACCTTTACCCTCAAGTATACTTTCATACACCTTTGTATGTAGATCTGTAAATCCTCCTGAAAATTCTAATTCTTCCCCTTCTATAGTTATAGACCTGTATGTTCTTTGTCCTTTTTGCTTTACCTCTTCAGGTAAAACATTATAGTTTATTGACAAAAACCAACGAACTTTCGCTCTTTCAAATTCTAAATAACCTGCCGCCCTATCATGTGTATGCACATGGACAACATTTTTTTTCACTTCTCCAAAAATCCACGACAGCATGTCATAAAAATGTACTCCAATATTTGTTGCAATTCCACCAGACTTAGATTGATCCCCCTTCCATGAAGTATAATACCAATTCCCTCTAGAGGTTATATATGTTAAGTCAATATCAAATACTTTATTTTTCGATGAATTACTTACTTTCTCTTTCAGTTTTAAAATACTTGGATGCATTCTTAACTGAAGTATATTCCATATTCTTTTTCCTGATTCTTTTTCCATTTTTTGAAGCGCATCTATATTCCAAGGATTCAAAACCAATGGTTTTTCACATATGGCATCTGCCCCTCTTCTTAGAGCAATCCTAATATGAGAATCATGTAAATAATTTGGAGTACATATACTCATATAATCTAACGATTGCTTTTTCTCATATTTTAACTTTTCTAAATATCTATCAAAACGCTCTATTTCTACAAAAAAATCTGCATTTGGGAAATAACTATCCATCACGCCTACACTATCAAATTTATCTAATGCTGCTATTAAACTATTTCCAGTATCCTTAATTGCTTTTAAATGTCTAGGTGCTATATACCCAGCCAAGCCTATCAATGCAAACTTCTTCATTTATAATGTTTTGTCTTTCTGCTCTTCACCAAGAACATTCTTAACATCGTATACTACAGATTTTTCTTTTCTTAAACTTTTAAAATTTATAACTTTAAACTCATCGTGCCCTACAGCTAAAATAATTGCATCAAATTTTTGGTTAGGAATTATTTTAGTAGATAATAAACTATATTCTTCCTTAACTTCTTCAGGGTTCGCCCATGGGTCAAATAACACCACCTTTGTTCCATAATCCTCAAGAGATCGAATTACATCTACAACTCTTGTATTCCTAACATCTGGACAATTCTCTTTAAATGTGATTCCTAACACTAATATTTCAGCACCTTTAATTCTAATATCATTCTTAATCATCAATTTCACAACATCTGATGCCACATATTCCCCCATACTATCATTTAACCTTCTTCCTGCTAAAATAATTTCTGGATGATAGCCATATTCTTGTGCTTTTTGAGCAAGATAATACGGATCTACACCTATACAATGCCCACCAACTAAACCTGGCTTAAACGGAAGAAAGTTCCACTTTGTTCCTGCAGCTTCTAAAACATCATGTGTATTAACCCCCATCAAGTTAAATATTTTAGCTAATTCATTTACAAATGCTATGTTAATATCTCTCTGAGAGTTTTCTATCACCTTAGCTGCTTCTGCCACTTTAATTGTAGGAGCTAAATGTGTTCCCGCAGTAATTACAGATTTATACAAATCATTTACTTTCTCTCCCACTTCAGGTGTTGATCCAGAAGTTACTTTTAAAATTTTCTCAACAGTATGTTTTTTATCTCCTGGGTTTATTCTTTCAGGTGAATATCCTGCATAAAAGTCCTTATTAAAAACTAAACCCGATACACTCTCTAAAACAGGAATACAATCCTCTTCGGTTGCTCCAGGATACACTGTAGATTCGTATATTACTATGTCTCCTTTTTTAAGTACACTTCCTACTGTCTCACTTGCTTTAATCAAAGGAGTTAATATAGGTCTGTTATTTTTATCAACTGGAGTTGGTACTGTTATAATATAATAATTACACTTATTCAGTTCTTCTATTGAAGTTGTGCAATACAAGCCTTTTTCATTTGAAGTATTTGTTACCAACACAGATTGTAACATCTCATCACTTACTTCTAAAGTTGTATCAACACCAAACATTAATTCATCTACCCTACTCTGGTTTATATCAAAACCAACTACAGTATATTTTGTTGCAAACAACCTGGCTAAAGGCAAGCCAACATACCCTAGACCAATAATACCGACATTTATTTCACTCATAAATACATTTATTTACAAATTATCCCAATACCATTTAACTGCCTCTTTCAAACCTTTCTCCAATGAGAACTCTGGGGTATACCCTATCAAACTCTTTGCTTTATCTATACTAGCTAGAGAGTGCGGAATATCTCCTTGTCTATTAGGCCCATTTTCCACCTGAATTTCTTTAATACTAGGATTATATTCAGAAAGGTATTTTTTTAAATACTCTACTAAATCATTTAGTGTATTCCTTTCACCATAAGCTACATTATATACTGTATTTACAGCATCTTTGTTTTCTGTTACAAGCGCCAAAATATTAGCCTGAATTACATTATCTACGTAAGTAAAATCCCTTGAATAGTTACCATCGCCATTAATAACTGGAGAATCTCCTTTCATCAACTGACTAACAAATTTAGGTATTACTGCCGCATATGCTCCGTTTGGATCTTGTTTACGACCAAAAACATTAAAATACCTTAAACCAATAGTTTCTATATCATAGGTCTTAGAAAAAACATCTGCATATAATTCGTTAACATATTTTGTAATTGCATAAGGAGATAATGGTTTTCCAATTTCATCTTCTACTTTAGGCAAAGCTTTTGAGTCTCCATAAGTTGAAGAACTTGCTGCATACACAAAACGCTTTACCCCTTCATCTCTAGATACCACCAACATATTCAGAAAACCATTAACATTTACTTCATTTGAAGTTATTGGATCTTTAATCGATCTAGGTACAGAACCTAACGCCGCTTGATGCAAAACATAATCTACTCCTTTCACCGCTTTTTGGCAATCTTCTAATTTTCTAATATCTCCTTCAATAAGCGTAAAATTAGGATTGTTTTTTACATCTTTTAAATTTTCTTTTTTTCCAGTCGAAAAGTTATCTAAACACACAACTGAATTTCCTTTCTTTAGTAATTCTTCACAAAGATTTGAGCCTATAAAACCAGCCCCTCCAGTGACTAATATTTTTTTATCGGAAAGATGAATTTGCATACGATTTTGTTACTATCAATTTCAACAAACAAACCTACAAAAAACAAACGATATTAAAGGAAATGAAGTGTAACAAAAAAAGCCTCCGATAAATATCGGAGGCTTTGTGGGCGAGAAGGGATTCGAACCCCTGACCCCTTGGGTGTAAACCAAGTGCTCTGAACCAACTGAGCTACTCGCCCGAGTAAGTTTGTTTTTGTGGGCGCGAAGGGATTCGAACCCCTGACCCCTTGGGTGTAAACCAAGTGCTCTGAACCAACTGAGCTACGCGCCCTTACTCGTTATTGCGGGTGCAAATATAAGACAGTTTTTCGATCTGGCAATACTTTTTTTGATTTTTTTCTCATAAAATTTCTGCAATTGTAAATGTACTCCCTCCAATATAGATTAAATCGCCCTCTTTGCTTCTTTTAAGAGACTCTTTATAAGCACTATATACATTCTCATAAGTTTTTCCTTCTAAATTAAACTTTTTAGCTTTTTTTTCTAATTCTTTTTCAGAAAGTCCTCTTGGAATATTTGGTTTACAAAAATAGTACAACGCTTTTTCAGGAAACAACGGTAAAATATCATTTAGGTTTTTATCTGAAACCACTCCTAATACAATATGTAATTTATTATATTTTTCTTTTTGTAATTGATTTAACACATAAATTAACCCTTCTTTATTATGTGCTGTATCGCAAATTACTTTAGGTTTTTCTTGTAGTATTTGCCATCTACCTTTTAGGTTCGTGTTTTTTACCACTTTTAACAAACCAGATTTCATTTGTTCTGAAGTAATCGTAAAGTTTTCTAACTTTTCTATAACTACAATTGCTGTTTGAATATTTTTCTGTTGATAATCTCCCAATAAATCTGTTTGATAATTATGCTTAATTTTATCAGAAGCGAATGTAACTTCTACATCAAGCTCCTTTGCTTTATTTATAAAAACATCTTCAGTTTCTTGCGCCCTTTCTCCGATTACAACTGGAATATTTTGTTTTATAATCCCTGCCTTTTCTCCAGCTATTTCTTTTAGAGTATTTCCTAAAATTTGCACGTGATCTAATCCTATGTTTGTAATTACAGCAATCTCAGGTAAAACAATGTTTGTTGCATCCAATCGTCCTCCTAATCCAACTTCTATAATAGCAACATCTACTTTTTCTTCTACAAAATAATCAAAAGCTAATCCTACTGTCATTTCAAAGAAAGACAACTTATGTATTTCGAAAAAGCTCTTATGTTCTTCTATGAAACGAACTACTTTATCTTCTGAAATTTCTTTTCCATTAATTCGAATTCTCTCTGTAAAACTTTTTAAATGCGGAGATGTGTACAAACCAACTTTATATCCTGCTTCTTGTAATACTGAAGCAATCATATGACTTGTAGATCCTTTTCCATTAGTTCCTCCTACATGAATTGTTTTTATTTTCTTTTCAGGGTTGCCTAAATGATCCGATAACAGAATTATATTACTTAAATCTTCTTTATAAGCAGTCTTACCTTGACTTTGGTACATAGGCAATTGCTTAAACATCCAATTTGTAGTTTCTTGGTATGTCATTTTGAATTACGAATTACGATTTTGGAGTTTAAACCTATTATTTTGTTAAAGAGAACTTGTATATAATGGTTCCTTTTTGTTTTGCAGGTGCTTTACCATCTGCATTCCACTTTGTTTTTAAAGCCGCCTGTTTTGCTGGTTCCATTAAACATGGTGAAGTATTAGTAGTTCCACGGGCTCCAGGTTTAGCTTTAATTACATTACCATTTTTGTCTACCTCTATACTTACAACAACAATTCCTTCTTCTTGACAGTCTGGTTTCTCAATTGGTTTAGATAAAGCTTTTCTTCCTGCTAAATTATAATTACCTCCAGAACCTCCTCCTGTTTTGCCGTAATATTTAGAAGAACTAGGATCTCCATTTTTATCCCCTTTGACTCCTGGTTTTGCATCGTCTCCTTCTCCTTGAGCATTTTCTCCTTCTGAATTATCTCCATTCAGCAAACTATTTAATGCATCTGTTGCTGCTTTAGAAGGCTTTGGTTTTGGTTTTTCTTTAGGTTTAATCTCTTCGTTTACCTCCTCTACTTTCTCTTTAGTTTCTTCGGATTTTTCAACAACAGGAACATCTTCAGCTGTATCATCAGTTATTACCTCTTCCTGAATAGTTTCATTCGGCGTACTTTCCTCTATCGGTTCTTGTACTTCTTCCTCAACAACTTCTTCTCTTTTCGTTTCAGTTGTTTTTACTTTCTCTACTGGTTTACCTTGTCCGAAATCTGAATTCCCAAGATTTATTGTAACTCCATATTCTACAGGTGGATCCATATATTTCATACCAAATCCATACATCATGAATAGCAACAGTATTAGAATTACTGTTGTAATGATTGCTGACTTACGTTTATGTACTGTATCAAATAATTGCATCTTATCTTCCTTTAACAGCTAAGATCATTTTTAATTTATTCCTATTTGCAATGTCAATTACTTTCATCACATTTTTATACGGAACATTTTGATCTCCTCTAATAACTACTGTTTTTCCTTTATCAGCTCCTACTTTTAACAACAATTCTTGTTCCAAATTTGTAGAAGATACTTTAGATTTATCTATAAAAAAATCTGACTCCTTTGTTATAGTTACCGCTACAGAAGTTTTATTTTCAGTTTTACCTCCAGCTTTAGGTAACAACACATCAATAGCGCTTACAGTTACTAATGTAGATGTAAGCATAAAAAAGATCAATAACAAGAATACAATATCTGTCATTGATGACATATTAAAGTTTGGGTCTACTTTATTTCTACCTCTTAAATTCATATCTAAATTAGATTGTAAGTTCGTTTAAATATTTTTGTTAAAAAACTCACAGTTGATTTATACTGGTTCATTTAATAAATCTAAAAACTCAACAGACTTCGCTTCCATTTGATACACTACTTTATCTGTTCTTACTACAAGGTGGTTATAAGCTATATACGCTATAATTCCAACTATTAACCCAGCTACAGTAGTTGTCATTGCCGTATATAAACCATCTGATAACATTTTAATGTCTATCTGTCCTCCCGAATTAGCTATTTCATGAATAGCTACAATCATTCCAATAACAGTTCCTAAGAAACCAATCATAGGAGCTGCTCCAGCAATTGTTGCCAACACAGAAACATTTTTCTCTAATTTATATACTTCAAGCTTCCCTGCATTTTCTATTGCTGTATTGATATCTTCTAAAGGTTTTCCTATTCTTGAAATTCCTTTTCCAATTAATCTTGATGTTGGAGAATCTGTACTTTCACACATAGACTTTGCTGCTTCCAACTTCCCGTTCAATACAAAATCTCGAATTTGATTCATAAAATTCTTATCTACTTGTGAAGCACCTTTGATTGCAAAAAAACGCTCAAAATATATGTACAATGCAACAGCCAATAGCACAAATAATAATGCAATAATTAACTGTCCTCCTAATCCTCCATCTTTAATTAATTGGATAATTGATAATGTTTTTTCTTGTGATGCTTCATTTAATGCTTCTTCTGCTACTTCTTGAATGAATAAAAACATAAAAAAAATTTAAAGTATTTTAATTTAACGATTTCTTTTTGCTAAAATTATAAAAAATAAATCCTGAATTTAATAAACTCAGGATTTTAACTATATGTAAATTTTAATTTTTACGATAACATTAGTTTTACCATTAGGTATCCTAAACCTCCTAATACAATTGTATATGGTAATGCCATTTTTACCATTTTACCATATGATAAATTAATTAAAGGTGCCAATGAAGATGTTAGTAAAAATAAGAATGCTGCTTGTCCATTTGGAGTTGCTACACTCGGTAAGTTTGTACCTGTATTGATAGCGATTGCTAATTTTTCAAAATGTTCTCTATCTATTGCACCACTTTTGAATGCACCTTCAACTTCTCCAATATAAACAGTTGCTACAAAAACATTATCACTAATTGCAGATAAAAATCCGTTTGCTATGTAAAACAATCCTGGTTGAGATGCTGGGTCTTGTTCTAATGCCCAGTGAATGATTGGACTGAATAAGTGTTGATCGTGAATCATTGCTACAATCACAAAAAATACAACTAATAAACCTGTGAATGGTAATGCTTCTTCAAAAGCAGGTCCTAAATGATGTTCATCTATGATTCCCATAAATGCTGTCTGAATAATAATCAATGCCAAACCAATAAAACCAACTGGAGCAATATGCAATGCTAAACCAGCGATTAATAATATTGCAGACACACCTTGAACGATTAATCCATACTTTTCTTTTTGTGTACGTTTTTTATCTTCTTCTTCTGTATATCTTTCAATAATTTCTGCTGCTACTTTTGGTAATTTAGTTCCAAAACCAAACCAACCTGTAGTTTCTAATACTACCGTAGTTAAAAGCCCCGCTGCTAATACAGGAATTGTTATTGGTGCCATTTTCACAAAGAATTGAACAAAATCCCATCCCATTCTTTCACCAATTAACAAGTTTTGAGGTTCTCCTACCAATGTACAAACTCCTCCTAGTGCTGTACCAACAACACCATGCATAATTAAACTTCTTAAAAAGCTTCTAAATTGCTCTAATGTTTCACCACTCAATTCTTTTCTATCCAAAATTCCGTCATCATCATAATCTTCGGAACTAGAATGTATTTTGTGATATACTCCATAGAAACCTACTGCAACACTAATTAATACAGCAGTTACTGTTAAGGCATCTAAAAACGCAGATAAAACAGCTGCTAGGAAAACAAATAGTAATGATAGAATTAGTTTTGATTTTATTTTAGTAAAAACTTTACTAAAAATGTACATTAATAATGGTTTCATAAAGTAAATACCTGCAACCATAAAAACTAATAGTAACACCACTTCCAAATTTTGATCTACTTCATGATATGCATTTTTAGGTGTTGTTAAACCTAGCGCTAATGCTTCAATAGCTAACAATCCTCCAGATTGTAACGGATAGCACTTTAATGCCATTGCTAAAGTGAAGATAAATTCTCCTATGAATAGCCATGCTGTAACTGTTTTCCCTAAAACAAAGAAGGAAAACACATTAAAAATTAAGAAGCCGATCATGGTCATTTTAAACCATTTTGGACTGTTTCCTAAGAAGTGTTTTAACATAATTTTTTATTTTTCGTTTAGATTAATTCTTTTAACGCAATTTCAAATGCTGTCTCACTTATGCTCTTTTTTGAAGAATTTTTAGCATAAGTCAATTCTAATGCTCTTCGTATAGTTTTAGAGGTATCATTAAAAATTGCTTCGTCTTCCATTGAAACTCTTTTCTCCATGAAATAGGCAAATACTCTCGCCATTCCACAGTTTGAGATAAAGTCTGGAATTAAACTTACTTTTTTATCTGTATCTTCCATAATAGGTCCGAAGAAGATTTCTTTATCAGCGAAAGGCACATTTGCCCCACTTGAAATCACTTCTAAACCACTATCAATCATTTGGTTGATTTGTTCTTGTGTTACTAATCTTGAAGCTGCACATGGCGCAAAGATTTCACAAGGTAAATTCCATACTTTTTGATTCATTTCTTCAAATGGAATCATATTCTCATTCTCTGCTACCAATGTATTACCATCTTTATTTAAGAATAAGGTCTTAATTTCTTCAAATGTAAATCCTTCTTCATTGATAACTCCTCCTACTCTGTCTATAATTCCAACTACTTTAGCTCCCATTTGCGCTAAGTAATATGCAGCTGCAGATCCTACATTTCCAAATCCTTGCACTACGGCTCTTTTTCCTTTTACATCTCCTCCATAAATTTCGTAGTAATGTTTTACAGCTTCTGCAACTCCGTATCCTGTAATCATATCGGCTACGGTATATTTTTTAGAAATATCTGGAGAATATAGTTCATTTTCTAAAACTTTAATTACTCCATGACGTAATTGTCCTATTCTATTAATTTTATCTGCTTCTGTAGGCTTAAAGTGTCCATTAAAAACACCTTCTTGCGGATGCCATACTCCACAATCTTCAGTAATTGGAATTACTTCGTGTATTTCATCTACATTTAAATCCCCTCCTGTTCCATAATAGTTTTTTAATAATGGAGCAACAGCTTTGTACCATCTTCTTAAGACTCCTTCTTTTCTTGGATCTTGTGGATCGAAGTTAATTCCAGATTTTGCTCCTCCAATAGCTGGACCAGAAACTGTAAATTTCACTTCCATTGTTTTAGCAAGTGACATTACTTCATATTTGTCTAATCCTTTACGCATTCTTGTTCCTCCACCTGCAGCACCTCCTCTTAAAGAGTTTATTACTGTCCATCCTTCTGCTTCTGTTTCAGAATCTTTCCAATTAAAAACTATTTCTGGTTGTTTTGTCTCGTATTTTTTTAATAATTCTTTCATGATTTAACTAGTTAATAAGGTTTGTTTTGATTTATAAAAACTTCTTTTTCTCTATTCATTAAATCATGTAAGCTAAAGTTGTCTCATTATAATCTTTTTAGTTGTTTTGTTTCCCTCGCAAACTTACCAAAAAAATAAATTTGAAGTATCATAAATAGTTGTACAATCTTTTAATTTTTAATCTTTTTATGATTCTCTACTACCGATTGTTACTTATTCTAAAACGACGGCTAAAATACTAAGGAAACTTTTAAAACCAAAAAAGTTTCCATGGTTTCTTCACCTTTTAACACATATTTAAGATTCCTGTTTTTATTTTTTTGACGTATAGATTTTTCCTGATGAATGATCTTTAATTGCTCCAGTTACCGACTGTAAACAATTTATTTTGTCTTTATCTCTTAATAATCCTAGGAAAGCGAATATTAAAGCTTCTTTAAATTCTATCAACTCGCCACTTTCCTTTACAATGTTAAATCCTACTTCTTTTTCTATTTCTTCCATCAAAAAAGTATTATAAACACCTCCACCAGTTACAAGAACTGGTCCTTTCTCTCTTATAATTCTTCCTATTTGAAATGCACTATGCTTTACAAATGTTCTTAAAATTGTAGGGATTTCTGTTTCTAAATCGTTAATTAATGGAAAAACTTCCGCTGTTACCCATTCTAATCCTAGCGATTTTGGTGGTTTACTATTATAGTATGAAAGTGAATTTAGAGCTTTAAGTAATTCAGCATTCAACGTACCTCCTCTTGCAATTTCACCATTTTTATCAAAATCATATCCTATTTTTCTAGTGTAATTGTTTAAGACAATATTTACAGGACAAATATCAAAAGCAATTCTTTTATTTTTTTCTTGATATGAAATGTTTGCAAATCCTCCTAGGTTTACACAAGAATTATACTCTTCAAATAATAATTGATCACCAATAGGAACCAAAGGAGCTCCTTGGCCTCCTAATTCTACATCTTGTGTTCTAAAATCACATATTACTTTATGATTTGTTACATTAGCAATAGATTGTCCATCACCTATTTGAAGTGTTATTCCTTTTTCTGGTTGATGAAAGACCGTATGGCCATGAGAAGCGATCAAGTCGATTTCTTCTATCTTATTATTCGTTATAAATTCTTTGACTTTTTCACCTATGTAGCAACCATACTCAAGATCTAACTCTTTTAATTTCTCTTTAGATTGTAATATTGCTTCCTTTAATAATTTCTTCCATTGAGCTGTATAAGAAAATGTTTCCGCTTTCAGTATTTCAAACTTTTTATAATCTTCTTCAAACGCAACATAGGCAATGTCTAATCCATCTAGTGAGGTTCCAGACATAACTCCTATTACGTGTGTCTTTTTATTTTGCATAGGATAAAATTAGTAATAAATCTTTCTTGATTATCTTATGAGTTTCATTTTCTATTTCTAAACTCATTCTACATAAGGCAAAAGTCTTTCTTGATTTTGACAGTATGATAGGAAAAGGGTATCTTTGGAATCATTTTTTATGAATTTAATATAACTATAACGATTTAGAATGGATTTTAATCTAACAGAAGAGCATTTAATGATACGTGACGCAGCTCGCGATTTTGCACAAAATGAACTATTACCTGGTGTAATTGAAAGAGATGAAAAACAAGAGTTTCCAAATGAGTTAGTTCGAAAAATGGGAGAACTTGGTTTTATGGGTGTTATGGTTGATCCTAAATATGGTGGTAGTGGTATGGATACTGTTTCATATGTATTAATTATGGAAGAGTTATCTAAAATCGATGCTTCTGCATCTGTAATGGTTTCTGTAAATAACTCTTTAGTTTGTTATGGTTTAGAGGCATATGGTAGTGAAGAGCAAAAGCAAAAGTATTTAACAAAGTTAGCTACAGGAGAAGAAATAGGTGCATTTTGTTTGAGTGAGCCTGAAGCTGGTTCTGATGCTACTTCTCAAGCAACTACTGCAGAAGATAAAGGTGATTATTATTTATTAAACGGTACTAAAAACTGGATTACAAACGGTGGTAGAGCTGGTGTTTATTTAGTAATTGCACAAACAGACAGAGAAAAAGGACATAGAGGTATTAATGCCTTTATTGTAGAAAAAGGAATGGAAGGTTTCCACATTGGTCCTAAAGAGGATAAATTAGGAATTCGTGGTTCTGATACTCATACATTACAATTTAATGATGTAAAAGTTCCTAAAGAGAATAGAATTGGTGAAGATGGTTTTGGATTTAAATTTGCCATGAAAACTTTATCTGGTGGTCGTATTGGTATTGCTGCACAAGCTTTAGGTATTGCTGCTGGTGGTTACGAGTTAGCTTTAAAATATTCGAAAGAGCGTAAGGCATTTGGAACAGAAATTTCAAATCACCAAGCAATTGCATTTAAGTTAGCAGATATGTATACAGAAATTGCTGCTGCTCGCCATTTAGTTATGCAAGCTGCTTGCGATAAAGATGCTGGTAACAATTATGATAGAACTGGAGCTATGGCAAAATTATATGCTTCTAAAGTAGCAATGGAACAAACTGTTGAAGCTGTTCAAATTCATGGTGGAAATGGTTTTGTTAAAGAATACCATGTAGAGCGTTTAATGCGTGATGCTAAAATCACTCAGATTTATGAAGGAACTTCTGAAATTCAAAAGATTGTAATTTCAAGAAGTTTATTAAGAGAATAATATCTTTGAATATCATATTATATAAAAAGCTCATCAAATAAGATGAGCTTTTTATATAATGAGGCTTCTCTTTTCAGAAAAGATGATTGATTCTTTAACTTTATTTTTTGATAATTTTTTTAGTTATTACTTTATCTCCTAGTTTTATTTCACAAACATATAAACCAGCTTCCCAATTACTAACATCAACTTCAAAATTACTTGATGTAAATACTTTCTTGTAAACTTCTGCTCCATTAACATCTATTACCCTAATATCTAATGGAAGGTTTTCATTAATACTAGGCTGTGCTCGTGCTATTTTTAAATAATTAGTTACTGGGTTGGGATACAATTTCAAACTTTCTAGATTTAAAGTTTTATGGGCTTCAATTTCTTCAGATAACGTTTCATTAACCTCATCTAATTTATCTTCTTTTTGATTTTTACCAGAAAAACATGTGACTACTCTAAAAAATTGTAGAGGTGACGATTTCCAAACAGGTCCAATAGAAAGTCTTACTAAATATAGTTTTCCAGGTTTAAAATATTCACCATTTTGAGCAGCTAACGCGTTTAAACTAATAAAAGAAGGTGCTTCACCTGGACCTACCCAATTATCGTAATAATCTTTTTTAAAGCTCCAAGTATTTAAGTCGAACTCAGCTACTCTCACATGATATCCACTTTCAAATGTGCTACACGAACCATTAATTGTAACTGCTGTACTACAAATGGTTTTAACTTCTTGCGGTCCATATTTAGATGGCTCATTATGGGTACTTTGCACATTATACATCGTAAAACATGGTTTTGGCCCTCCTGATTTAATACTTTTAATAGGTGTATAAATTGTTTTTGTACCATCACTCGCACTTACAAAAGTTATTCTAACTCTATACTCATACTCAGTTCCTTCTAATTGAGTTGTTTTTCCTGTTCCTGAGTAAGTAGCAGATGGAGTTGCACTGTATCCTGTATTAGGGAAATGAGTAACATTCGGTACAAACCAACTCCAAGTTGTCTTTCCTTTTTCTCTTCTTTGTGGTGATAAATAAAATTTCCCAGATTGAAATGTATGCACAAATGCAGTTACTTTTAAGTGTATTGTTTTAGTATCAGGATAACTTGAAGCACTTTGACTTAAGTACAATTTCGATGACACAATAATTTGTGCATTCGTCTTTTGCATCAAAGCAAAAAATAAGACAGTAAAAAGTGTTGTTAAAATAGTTTTTCTCATAATTAATTGTTTTAAATTTCCCTTACTCTATTCAATAGGCTTTTCAGGTTACGCCTCAATTTATATGTAGTATTAATACACTAACAACACACTTTATACAAACCTCTTCTTGTATTTATATTAGGAACAGTAATACAATCCCTTTTCAAGAATCTGATTTGGTTATTAATAATTAAATGATTTATTATTGTGAAGCTTTGTCTATTAACGCTTATTAGTTACATTTTAATGATAGTAATGTCTTCACTTTTATACGGTAAGTCTACATTAAACTTTTATGGACTTAGTAAAGAGTTGCCATAAAGAATGAAGTATACTCGTGTTTATTTATAAAGTATTATCCTAAAGCTAATTTATTATAGAATATTGATTTTCAGACTACACTTTTGGGTAGAAAATCGTAATTTCTTATTTAAAAAGAATATGCAATGAATAATATATTCATCATATATCATTCACTAGTTTTTTTATATGTTTTGTAATTGAATAAGGTAAATAAACAAATAGAGAAAGTCGATCCTCAAAAAATTCTATTTGAGAAAACAGGAAATATATTATAGCGTAATTTTATAATGAGGTAAATAAGAAACTAGAATTACTTATTTCTATTTTTATTTTAAATAAGAACTAACAAATTACCTTCCTTGAATTCAAATTTGTAAACTAAGAAAAAGTAATTTGTTAGTGTCTTTTTATTAATATGCTAAAGCTAACTCTTCTACAGGTCCAAAAAATTCATAATATATATTTTCTGAAGCTATTCCTAATTCTTCTAATATATGTAATGTATTGGCCATAAAAAGAGTCGGTCCACAAAAGTAAAAATCACTTTCATTCGAAATATCTAAGTCGAGTAAAATTTCTTTTGTTAAAAAACCTTTATAATCATAGTTTTTACCCAATTCATCTGTATCTATAGGCTCGCTATAAATTGTTGAAATTGAAATATTCTCTTTTTCTAATTCTTTTATTTCTTTAGCAAAAGCTTGTTTTTCACTATTCAAAGCACATTGAATAAAAACTATTTTTCTCTCTTTATCTCTGCTTGCTTCTTTAAACATACTTAATAATGGAGTTACTCCAATTCCTCCACTTACAAAAACAATAGGTTTTTTACTATTTCTTAAAACAAACTCACCTGAAGGCATTCCGATAGTTAAAGAATCTCCAACATGAATACAATTATGTAAATAATTAGAAACTACTCCTTCAGGATTTCCTTCTTCTTTTTTAACGCTAATCCTTAAATACTCTTTATTATTTGTATCAGACAAACTATAATTTCTAGTATGTTTATGAGTTGTACTAGGTATATTTACTGTTACACCGACATATTGTCCTGATATAAAAGCAGGTACTGGAGTTCCATCTTTTCTTTGTAAATAAAATGACGTAATTACCTCGCTTTCTTTTACTTTATTTATAACTATAAATTCTTTTGTTCCTCTAAACCCTCCTATTGTTTCTTCTCTTTCAGAGTAAATCGTTTCCTCTCTATTGATGAAAACATTTGCTAAATCAGTATATGCTTCTCCCCATGCGTTTATAATTTCTGGCGTTGCAGCTGCACCTAATACTTCCTCAATAGCAATTAATAAGTTTTCTCCAACTATAGGATATGCTTCTTTTGGTATAGATAAACTTGTATGCTTTTGAGCTATAACTTCTACCATATCTCCTAACATCTCCAATTTATCAATATGAACTGCATACTGAAAAATTGCATTTGCTAATACTTTTTGTTGTGTACCTTTTTTTTGATGTGTCATGTTAAACACATCTTTTAATTCTGGATGTTTTTCAAAAAGTAGTTTATAAAATACTCTTGTAATAGCTTCTCCATGTTGTTCTAAAACTGGTGCTGTAGACTTTACGATTTCAATCGTTTTTTGACTTGCCATGATAATTTTTCTTTAATTATTGTAAATGAATAAATAATTGTTAAACCAGTTGCAGTTGGATAAAACACATACAGATACCCTAGATCATGTATGTTAGCATTCGATAATAATGGTATAATAGCAATAGCTCCCGCTGGTGGGTAACTAATGTTCATCAAATTCATAATTAAAACACTAGAACTAATTACAAATATGACTTTTATTAAAAGTGATTGATTTAATTCGTTCCCATATACTCCTATAGCAGCAGAAATAGTAGCTGCTAAAAGTATTTGAGTATAAGAATATTTAATTGTATTGTTGGAAAAACTTAATACAGCAGCAGCGCCAAAAGCTGCTATAATAATAGTATCTGTACTTCCTTCAATTAAAAACTTATGTACCCAATAAATACTTAAAAAACATAATATCGAAACTGTATAATTAATTAAATTTATACATGCATTTACCATTTGTACAACCTTTAACTCGAGTAAAATTAATACTGGTAATAATCCATGATTTATGACTCAAATCATACAATGTTTTGCTTATTTTTTCATGTTGAATACAATAATCTTTTTAAGTTCTAAAAATCAATTGAATAAAAGTTTTGTTTTATAATTATGAAAAGTTGCTAAATTTTATAGCATGTAAATGCAAACCTGAAGCCGGCGCTATGGTTTTTAAAAATTCGATTTGATTATCCGGTTGTAAGCTTTTCTTAATAAATTCTAAATCATAATTTCCTTTTCCTAATTCGATCAAAGCTCCCATTATTAAACGAATTTGATTTCTTAAAAAACCTTGTCCACGAATTATTAATACGTAACTTTTTTTAGGAAAAAAAGAAGCTGTTATTTCTGTATTCTCTTCTATATAACAAGCATCAATTGTTCTTGTTACTTTTGTTTCTTTCGAAGGTTTAGTACAATAATTTTTGAAATTATGAAGTCCTTCAAACAACCTTGCTCCTTCAATCATTAACTCAATATTGAGTTCATCTAAAATCCCAACTAAAAAAGGAGCACAATAAGGATGATTTTTCTCTCCAAATGAAAAATAATATCTATACTCTTTAATTTTTGGATGTTGAATGATATTAAAACTTTCGTCTTCAATTCTTGTTATTTCAACTACTCTAATATCTGCTGGTGAGTTTCTATTAAAATCTTCAATGAAATTTTCTATAGTTATTGATTCATCTATGAATAACTGATATGCATAATTTGTTGAAGAAACTTTAGCGTCTGTTCTTCCAACTCCAATTGTTTTAAATCGGATTCCTTTACAAACAAATTTTAATGTCTTATCTAAAGCCCAATGTACTGTTTTTAAATCGGGTTGTTTTTGCCAACCGTGAAATCGAAATCCTAAATATTGAAATCGTACTAAATACGCATAGTTATAATTCATACTTCAAAATTACTCTTTTAGCAATAAAATCTAAACTCGTTTTAGTCTTTTAAATTATTATAGGATTTTTTCATTTTGAATATCATAAAATCTCTTATCTATTTTTTCTTAAAATTGAAAATTACCTTATTCAAATTCAGGTTTTCACAATCTTTTTTTCACTTGCCTTTTACCTAAAAACATTTCTGTAAATTCCCTAAAATAATTAGGTAAAACACAATGAAAAACAGAAAATTATTAATGATTCCTGGTCCTATAGAAATGGATCCTGCTGTATTAAGAGCCATGGGAGAAATAACCACTAGTCATGTAGCTCCAAATTTTATTGAAAGCTTTGGTTCTTCAATAGAACTCATGCGAAAAATATGGTTCGCTCCAAGTGGACAACCTTTTATTGTTTCTGGAAGTGGAACTTTAGCTATGGATATGGCTGTTTGTAATTTAATAGAACCTAACGATAATGCGTTGGTAATTTCTACGGGGTATTTTGGCGAGCGTTATAAAAATATTTTAGCTACTTATGGTGTTAATGTAACAGTATTACAAGCGTCTATTGGAGGTACAGTTCCTTTGGATATTATTGAACAGGAATTAGCTTCTAAAAAATATAAATTAGTTACTATAACTCATGTTGACACCTCTACTGGTGTTTTAAATAATCCTAAACCAATTGCCGCTCTTGCTAAAAAGTATAAAGCTTTGAGTATTTTAGATGGTGTTTGCGCTACTGCTGGTGAAATAACTGAACAAGAAAATTGGGGTATAGATGTTGTGTTAACGGGTTCTCAAAAAGCTATCGGTGTTCCTCCAGGCTTGGCTCTTTTTGTTGTTTCTGAAAAAGCAATGAAAGTATGGAAAGATAGAAAATCTCCAGTTCAAAATTATTATGGAAGTTTTGATAATTGGTTACCTATAATGCAAGCTTATGAAGCTAGAAAAGCTTCTTATTTTGGTACACCGCCTGTTAACTTAATTCGCGCTTTAGAAGTAAGTTTACGTTTAATTGACAAAGAAGGAATTAAAAATAGAGTGCAAACTCATATAACATATGCTCGTGCTTTTAGAAAGGCTATTAAAGCATTGCAATTAGAATTAGTTCCTAGAAATGAGAAAGTAGCTGCACATACCATGTCTGCGATTTATTATCCTGAAAATATTAATGCAGATCAGTTTAGAAAAGATGTTAGTGAATACGGCGTTATTCTGGCAGGTGGTTTGCATAGTGAAATTAAACATTTGTATTTTAGAATTGGTCACATGGGTACTATTAACAAAAGTGATTTAGTTGCTACTTTAAGTGCTATTGAATACGCTCTTAAACAACAAAATTATTCTTTTAAGCTAGGAAGTAGTATTGCTACTTTTTTAAAACATATATAATTACCTTTTACAAAGGTTTTAATATTCTATATTCTTCAGTAGACGGGATATGCTTGTCTACTGCTTTTTGAATAGTATTTTTTAATTCTATTAAAAGTTTCTTTTTTACAAAGAATTTATGTGTTATAAGTCCTACACTTCTTACAGGAATTGGTGCACTAAACTCTACTAGTTTATTTTTTACTTTTTCAGTAACATCTATAGAAGCTAAATAAGGTAAAATAGTCATTCCTTTTCTTGCTTCTGTAATTCGTAGTAAGCTGTCCATAGAGCCTGATTCAAATTCAAAATTTAGTCCTGTTTTCGTTGATTCATTAGATAAATCACAAATTCGTTGTACTTGTGTTCGTAAACAATGTCCCTCTTGTAATAAACACAACTTAGAGTAATCTAAATTTCCTACAGACACTTTATCATTTACTATTTCCCCACTACAATCGTATAACAAAAACGGCTCTGAATATAAAGGTGTTTCTTCTAATTGCGGATCTTCTAATGGTAATGCCAAAATACCAATATCTATATTTCTGATTTTTAATTCTTTCTGAATTTGAGCTGTAGTCATTTCTTTAACAATCATTTTCACTTTTGGAAAAGTACTGGCAAAATCAGTTAAGAATAACGGTAATAAATAAGGGGCAATAGTAGGTATGATTCCTATCTTCAACTCTCCTATCATTTCTCCTTTTAATTCTTGCACTAAGTTTTCTAAAGCATCAATTTCATTTAATACAATACGTAGTCTTTTTATAATTTCTTCTCCTTCAGCAGTTATTGAAACTGGTTTCGTTTTTCTGTTGAAAATTTTAATTCCTATCTCTCCTTCAAACTTACGAATCATCGTACTTAAGGTAGATTGTGTTACAAAACACTTTTCTGCCGCTGCTTCAAAATTTTTTAAATCAACTACGGCCAATACGTATTGAAATTGCTGTATGTTCATAATGAAGCAAATATAAAACAATATTCACAATATAGATATTAACTTCTAATATATCGTTTTTATAAATAAAACTAATCATTTTCCTTTGTAGTATCAATTTAACGCTAATTAAGATGAAATTAAAACTAATCACTGCATTACTTTCTGTTTTCCTAGTTTCTTGTAGTACCTCAACTACAGAAAAACAACATACTGAAACAGAAAAAGAAGGATCTTGTCCTTTTGGTTTTGACAAAACCCACAAAAAAGAACAAATTAAACAAGCGAAAAAAAATCGCGATTGGTGGCCAAATCAATTACACTTAAATGTATTGGCTCAAAATTCTGCATTAACAAATCCAATGAGTAAAAGTTTTAGTTACGCAGAAGCCTATGACAAGTTAGATTATAAGCAATTAAAAGCTGACTTAAAAAAATTAATGACAGATTCACAAGAATGGTGGCCTGCTGATTATGGTCATTATGGTCCGTTATTTATTCGTATGGCTTGGCATAGTGCTGGTACATATAGAACTGGAGATGGACGAGGCGGTACTCGTATGGGATTACAACGTTTTGCTCCTCAAAATAGTTGGCCAGATAATGCTAACTTAGACAAAGCCAGAAGATTATTATGGCCTATAAAACAGAAGTATGGAAATAAAATTTCTTGGGCTGATTTAATGATCTTAACAGGTACAGTAGCCATAGAATCTATGGGATTAAAAACAATTGGTTTTGCTGGTGGTAGAGAAGATGTTTGGGTACCTCAAGAAGATGTGTATTGGGGTTCTGAAAGTGGATGGTTAGAAAGCAGACGACTAAATGAAAAAGGTGAGCTAGATTTAGAGATTGAAAATCCATTAGCAGCAGTTCAAATGGGATTAATTTATGTAAATCCTGAAGGACCTAATGGAAACCCAGATCCTGTTGCTTCTGCTAAAAATATTCGTATTTCATTTGCTAGAATGGGAATGAATGATGAAGAAACAGTGGCTTTAATTGCTGGTGGACATACATTTGGAAAAACACATGGAAAAGCTAGTCCTGAAAAATATTTAGGTGCTGCTCCTGAAGCTGCTGGCATAGAAGAACAAGGTTTAGGATGGAAAAGCTCGTATAAATCTGGAAAAGGTAAAGATGCAATCACTTCTGGTTTAGAAGTTATTTGGACACCTACACCAACTAGATGGAGTCATGCATTTTTAAATACTTTAATGGATAATGAATGGGAACTTACTAAAAGTCCTGGAGGAGCAAAACAATGGGTTGCTAAAGATGTAGGTGAAATTTTTCCTGACGCTTTTGATAAAAACAAAAGACACAGACCTACTATGTTAACTTCTGATTTAGCTTTAAAATTTGATCCTGCTTATAAAAAAGTATGCGAAAAGTTTTTAAACGATCCATTATCTTTTGATGAGGCATTTGCGAAAGCTTGGTTTAAGTTAACTCATAGAGACATGGGACCAAAAACTACATATTTAGGTTCTGATATTCCTAAAGAAGATTTTATTTGGCAAGATCCAATTCCAGTACGTACTACACCTGTAATTACTAAATTAGATATAACTAAGTTAAAAACTGAGATTTTAAATGCTGGAATTCCTGCTAATGAATTAATTGAAACTGCTTGGGCTTCTGCTGCTACCTTTAGAGGATCTGATAGAAGAGGCGGAGCCAATGGAGCTAGAATTCGTTTAGAACCTCAAATTAACTGGGAATCGAATAATCCAACTCAATTAAAGAAAGTATTAGCTGCTTACGAAAAGATTCAAGAAAAATTCAATGCTTCTAGTAGTAGAAAAGTTTCAATGGCCGACTTAATTGTTTTAGGAGGTAGTGTCGCAGTAGAAAATGCTGCTAAAAAAGCTGGATATGATGTTGAAGTTCCTTTTAACCCAGGAAGAATGGATGCTTTACAAGATCAAACAGATGTAGCTTCTTTTGCTGTTTTAGAACCAATGGCAGATGGATTTAGAAATTACCAAAAGAAAAAATATACATTATCTACAGAAGAGTTATTAGTAGACAAAGCACAATTATTAACATTAACTGCTCCTGAAATGACTGTCTTAGTTGGTGGGATGCGTGCTTTAAATGCAAATTTTGACAATTCTAATAAAGGAATATTAACTGATAAACCTGGTGTATTGACAAATGACTTCTTTAAAAATTTATTAGATATGAATACAGTTTGGACTGCTACTTCTGATGATAAATTAGTTTTTGAAGGAAAAGATAGAACTAGCAACCAACCAAAATGGATTGCTACAAGAGCTGATTTAATTTTTGGATCTAATTCTGAATTAAGAGCCGTAGCTGAAGTATATGCTAGTGAAGATGCTAAAGAAAAGTTTGTAAAGGATTTTATTAAAGCTTGGTCTAAAGTAATGAACTTAGATCGATTTGATTCATAACATTTTTTATTTTTGAACCCGTAATAATTGTACCCGATTATTACAAAACAAAAAGAGATGTAATTGCTACATCTCTTTTCTTTTTTAGTATACTGTTATATTATCACTGTAATGAAAATTCCTTTTTCCTTTTTAAATTACAAATTATAAGCTTGTTTCGCTATTTCTAATTCTTCATTGGTTGGAATTACTAACACTTTAACTTTTGCATCTTCTGTATGTATTTCTGTAAGCTCTTTTGCTCTCACATTGTTCTTTTCAGCAGAGATTTCTATGCCAAAGAAATCCATATTGTTACAGATTTTTTCTCGCATTAACACTGAGTTTTCTCCAATACCTGCTGTAAAAACAATAGCATCTACTCCATTCATTGCAGCTACATACGAACCTATATACTTCTGAACTCGATACGCATTAATGTCTAACGCTAATTGACAAGCTATATTTCCTTTTGCAGCCGCAGCTTCAATATCTCTTAAATCGCTAAAACCAGTTAGCCCGAACATTCCGCTTTCTTTTTGTAACAATGCATTCACATCATTTACATTATACCCTAAAGTATTTACCAAATAGAAAATTAGTGTATGATCTATATCTCCACTACGAGTTCCCATAACTAATCCAGTTACTGGGCCAAAACCTAAACTATGATCTATACTTTTTCCGTTTTCTACTGCAGTAATACTACATCCATTTCCAAGATGAATAGTAATAACTTTAGTATTTCCCTTCCCTAAATATGTGTTTGCTATTTCCGAAACATACTTATGACTCGTTCCATGAAAACCATACAAACGAATTTGCTCTTCTATTAAAAACTTCTTTGGAATTGCGTATGTATATGCTTTCGCAGGAATAGATTGATGAAAGGCTGTATCGAAAACAGCAACTTGCTTAGCGTTTTTAAAGATTTCTTCAGCAACATTAACTCCTTCTAAATTTGCAGGATTATGCTGTGGTGCTAAAGAAAATAAATCTTTAATTTTATTTTTAACTTCTTCTGTAATAATTGTTGTTTCAGTAAAAGAACTTCCTCCATGTACAACTCTATGTCCTACTACAGCTACTTCATCTGTAGAAGTTAAAACTCCTATTTTTTCATCCAGTAATAAGTTTACAACTTTTTCTAAACCAACTTTATGATTTGGAATTTCTGTTGTTTCTTTTATGGTTTCTACTTCAGATGTGTAGTTTACAATTCCATCAGATAAACCTATTCTTTCAATAAGTCCAGAACAAATAACTTTTTCTTCTGGCATGTTGAATAATTGGTATTTTATAGAAGAGCTTCCTGAATTTATAACTAGTACTTTCATAGTTTGTTTTTATTCTTGTGCTTGAATTGCTGTTAAGATAATGGTATTGTAAATATCATCTATGGTACATCCTCTACTTAAATCATTTACAGGTTTATTTAATCCTTGTAACATTGGACCAATTGCTAAAGCACCTGTTTCACGTTGTACTGCTTTATAAGTATTATTTCCTGTATTTAAATCTGGGAAAATTAACACATTTGCTTGCCCAGCTACATCTGAATTAGGTAATTTCTTTTTTCCAACTGTTGGATCTACAGCTGCATCATATTGAATTGGCCCTTCCACTTTTAAATCAGGTCGTTTTTCTTTTACAATTGCTGTTGCTTCTCTAACAATATCTACATCTTCTCCTTTTCCTGACGCTCCCGATGAATATGACAACATTGCTATTTTAGGATCGATTCCAAAAGCAATACTTGAGTCTGCAGAAGAAATTGCTATTTCTGCTAATTGCTCTGGTGTTGGATTTGGATTAATTGCACAATCTCCAAATACAGATACACGATCTTCTAAACACATAAAGAAAATAGACGATACTACAGAAAAACCAGGTTTTGTTTTTACGAATTGCAACGCAGGTTTAATGGTATGTTGTGTAGTATGTGCTGCACCAGAAACCATTCCATCTGCTAAACCTTTATACACCATCATGGTTCCGAAATATGAAACATCAGCCATTAAATCTTCCGCCATCGCAGGACTCAATCCTTTATGTTTTCTTAACTCATATAAAGTATTTGAAAAGTCGTTAAAATATTCTGATGTAATTGGATTGATAATTTGTGTTTTATCAAAATCAAAAGAAATATTTAATCTTTTTACTGCTGTTTCAACATTAACTCTTTTTCCTAGAATGGTTAAATCAACTAAATCAATTTTTTGTAATTGTGAAGCTGCAGTAAGTATTCTATCATCACTTCCTTCTGGTAGTACAATATGCTTACGAGCAAGTTTAGCTCTTTTAAGTAAATTGTACTGGAACATTCTTGGTGTAAGTGTGTTTGTTCCTTTGTATGTAATTAGTTTATCACTTAATGCTTCTATGTCTACATACTTTTCAAATGTATTAATAGAAAGCTTGATTTTATTTTTATTCTCTGCATAAATATGAGAACGTATAGAACCTAATTTGGATGCAATACTAAACGTACCTTCTTTTACTTTTAAAATAGGTACTACTTTTTCTAAACCGTTAATCAATTCTATTACCGATTCGCTAAGTGTTATATCTCCTGTAAGAATAATTCCAGAAATGGTTGGGTAGCGACTTGAAATATTTGCTTGTAAGGTTCCTAATAAAATATCAGAACGATCTGTTGGAGTAATTACAACACTTTCGTCTGTTAAATGGTTCAAGAAATGTGCTAATTGCATAGCCCCAACTTTTATTTCACCCGTTGTAGAATTTAATAGTTCTTCTCCAAATAATACTTCTGCTTCTAAAGCCGAGGCAATTTCTTGAATCGTTGGATTGTTTAATTTGCTATTCATTGGAATAGCATTAATTAATAACGATTTTGGTAAGTTTTCTCCAATCCCTTCTAAAATAACTGGAATATTTTCTTCTTGTATTTTATTCGCAATTACTGCTATTACTTCAACTTCTTTATTGGTAAAAGAATCGTATGTTAATCGTAATCCTTGAATGAAATCTTCTAATGTCTTCTCTATTCCTCCAGAGACTATCATAACAGGAACTCCAAGATTTTTAGCGATTAGTACATTTAAGTCCATTTCGATAACGGCTCCGTGATCTGAGAAATCTGTACCTTCTACAATTACAAAATCGTGCTTCTCTTCTAGTTTTTTATATTTCTGAAGAATTACATCAATTACTTCATCTTCTTGATCATCGTTGAGCAAGTCTAACAATTCAGATCTTGTAAACGCATAAGTATCTTCATAATCACATTTTATATCGAAAAAATTTACGATGGTATTTACGTGATTGTCTTTTTTACCATTTACTGTATTATCTATAATTGGTCTGAAGTAACCAACTTTGGGTTTATTACGTAAGAGTAATTGCATAAGCCCTAAGCTTAGCATTGACTTCCCCGAATTGGCCCCACTAGCTGCTATATATATGGCTTTGTTCATCTTCTAATTTTTCTTCAAAATTAGTTCATTTTAGTATTCAATAGCAGCACTTTATAAGATTTTTTATGAGAATTTTCCTATTACTAAAAAATAAAGTTGTTATCCTACAATATGTAATTCTGTAAAGTCTTTTGGAATCACAATCGTATTTTTTTCAGAATTAAATTCAATATTTTTTAAATCTACGATAACGTTATCTATTTCAATTTCCTTCACTGTAAAAGGAAGTCCAATAAATTCAAGCTTAATTGTATCGTATTCTGTGATAAAAGTTCCGTCTTTATGCTGCTGAATGATCACTTCATTTTCTTTTCCTGTAAAAGAAAATGTTCGTAAACTATATCTTCCTTTCATATAGTCGTACCCATCTTGTGCGTCTTCAAAAACTTTAGAAACTTCTTTCTCTCCTAGTTTAAAATATACTTCTAATTGTAGTTGTTCTATTGTTTTTTCTCCTATATATTGTTGAATCGGATATTTAGGAATGACTGCTCCTTCCTTTATAAACATTGGAATAATATCTAAATCTGCATCGACCCATTTTTCTAATCCTCCTGATACATACTCTCGAGTCCAGTAATTATACCAATGTCCTCTTGGAATATACATTCTTCTTCCTTTAGAGTTAGGTTCTTGTATTGGACAGACTAAAATTTGATTTCCAAAAATAAATTCATCCGTTCTGTAATGTGTTTGTGTGTCGTACTGATCGTATAACACAAGTGATTTTAACATTGGAACTCCATATGCTGCATACTCCCAAAACATGGTATATAAATAAGGAAGTAATTGATAACGTAATTCCACATATTTTCTAGTTACATCAACTACTTCTTCTCCGAAAGTCCATGGTTCTTGGTTTCCGTGATCTCCTGAAGAATGCGTTCTACAGAATGGATGGAATACACCTAATTGTATCCATCTTGCATATAATTCTCCTGTTGGATGCTCTGCAAAACCTCCAATATCACTTCCTGTAAACGACATACCGCTCATACTCATGCGCTGTGCCTGAATATTGGCAATCCATAAATGTTCCCAAGTAGCAATATTATCGCCTGTCCAAGATGAAGTAAAACGCTGCGCACCAGAATATGCAGAACGTGTTATTATAAATGGACGTTTTGGATATGCATATTTTTTCACACCTTCATAGGTAGCACGCGCCATTTGTGTTCCATAAATATTATGTGCTTTTCTATGACTACAATGGTTGCCATCGTAACTATGACGTACATCATCTGGGAATGTTTTTGTTGGAACCTCCATTACTGCAGGTTCATTCATATCGTTCCAAATACCTTTTACCCCAATTTCATCTATAATTTCTTTGAACAATCCAGACCACCATTCTCTTACTTTAGGATTGGTAAAATCTGGAAAAAAACATTCACCCGGCCAAACTTTCCCTCTCATATATGGACCGTCTGCTCGTTTACAGAAATAGTCATTTTCCATAGCTTCTTTATACACCCAATAATCATCATCAATTTTAATTCCTGGGTCTATAATGGCAATAGTTTTAAAGCCATCTTCTGCTAACTCAGCCACCATACGTTTTGGGTCTGGAAAATAGTCTTTATTCCATGTAAAACAACGAAAGCCATCCATATAATCAATATCTAAATAAATACCATCACAAGGAATTCTAAGTTCTCTAAATTTACTTGTAACTTCTTTTACTTTAGATTCTGGGTAATAACTCCATTTACATTGATGATATCCTAAAGCCCAAAGTGGTGGCAATTCTGGTTTTCCTGTTAAATCGGTATATCGAGTAATAACATCTTGCATTTGTGGACCAAAGAAAAAATAGTAATTCATTTCTCCACCATGTGCCCAAAAGCTTGTTACATTTCTTCTTTCGTGGCAGAAATCAAAGAAAGTTTTAAATGTATTATCGAAGAAAATACCATAGGCTCTTTCTTCATACATTCCAATATAAAAAGGAACACTTTTATATAACGGATCTTGATCTTTACCATAGGCATATTGATCTGTTGCCCAATTTTCTACTCTTTTTCCTTTTAAGTTTAAATGCATTGGCTTATCTCCAAGACCATAATAACATTCACCTTGCGGAGCAGATTTACTCATTTTTACAATGTTCCCTCCATACTCATAACTTTGTTCCCAATGAAATCCCCAATCGTCTTTACAAATAATATTACCTTCTCTATCATAAATCGTTTTTTTCAGATCTAACTTGTCTACTTGAATTATGATTCTTCTAGTAATGATTTTATAACACGTTGTTTCTTCTTCTACTTCTAATATACTGTAACCTCTTACGCCATCTTCACTAATTGCATATGAAAAATCTTTTTCAAAATTGTTATCTGTAGCATATCTAAAGCGTATAACGCTTCCTCTTAAGATTGTTACTTGAAGAATAACTCCATTTTCTGTTTTAAAATAGATCTTGTCTACGTCTTGAGAAAATGAATTAATTTTTCCTGGGAATAGATTTCCTTTATTCTCTAATTCTGTATTAATAATCATAATACTTCACGATTTAGGGTTTGTTATACTTTTATAAACTCTTATAAAAAAACGATTTACACTTGAATTGCTAAACCATTTAGCATTGTTTTTTTACGAAATCGATTGATATTAAATGGTTTCAACTTTGAATACAACAGCACCTAATGGTGGTATCGTAATTTCTGCTGAAAACTTTCTATAATTCCAATCTATAGGTTCGGTAGGAATGCTCTTTTTATTTGAAACACCGCTACCTCCATATTTTTTATAATCACTATTAAAAATTTGCACTAGATTTCCTTCTGATGGTATTCCTATTCTATAAGAATGTCGTGGAACTGGTGTCATATTGCATACAATAACCAACACATCCTCTTTTGTATTTCCTTTTCGAACGTAACTAATGACTGAATTTTCATGATCTTCATAACTAATCCATTCGAAACCTTCAGTTTCAAATTGTTTTTTGTGTAATGCTGGATATGTTTTGTATAAAATATTTAGGTCTTTTATCATTTTTTGTACACCTGCATGTGTATCATATTCTAATACATACCAGTCGAGACTTTCTTGAAAATTCCATTCTCCATGTTGTCCAAATTCAGCTCCCATGAACAATAATTTTGTTCCTGGATGTGTAAACATATAACTGTATAATAGTCTCAAATTGGCAAACTGCTGCCATTCATCACCAGGCATTCTACCTACAATACTCCTTTTTCCATGCACTACTTCATCATGCGAAAGCGGTAACATAAAGTTTTCAGTAAATGCATATGTCATACTAAATGTCAGATCATTCTGATGGTGTTTTCTGTAAATAGGTTCTTTACTAAAATATTGAAGTGAATCGTGCATCCATCCCATCATCCATTTCATTCCAAATCCTAAACCTCCCATATAGGTTGGCCTGGAAATTTTAGGAAAAGCAGTAGATTCTTCTGCTATGGTTTGTACATCTGGAAAACTTGCATATACTGCTTCATTTAATGCTTTTAGAAAATCAATAGCTTCTAAATATTCATTTCCTCCAAACATGTTAGGTTCCCATTCTCCATAATTTCTAGAATAATCTAAAAAGATCATAGAAGCAACTGCATCTACACGTAAACCATCTACATGATATTGATCTAGCCAAAAAATAGCATTGCTTATTAAAAAACTTTTGACTTCATTTCTTCCATAATTAAAAATCAAGCTTTTCCAATCTGGATGATAGCCTTTTCTTTTATCTGGATGTTCATATAAATGTGTTCCATCAAATAATCCTAAACCATGTGCATCTTCAGGAAAATGAGAAGGCACCCAGTCTAGAATAACACCAATATCATTCTGGTGGAATTTATCTATTAAAAACTTAAAGTCTTCTGGGTAGCCAAAACGAGAAGTTGGAGCAAAATATCCTGTGATTTGATAACCCCAAGAAGGATCGTATGGATATTCCATTACTGGCATCAACTCTACATGTGTGAATTGCATTTTTTTCACATACTCAACCAACTCATCAGCCATTTCAATATATGAAAGCGATCGATTGTTATCTTCAAATTTCTTTTTCCAAGAACCTAAATGCACTTCATAAACTGAAAAAGGTGCGTTTATAGCATTGTGTTTTTTCCTCTTTTTCATCCATTCAGTATCGCTCCAAGTATATGGATCATCCCAAACTACAGAAGCTGTTTTTGGAGGATGCTCACATCTTCGTGCAAATGGATCTGCTTTTTCAGTTTTTATATCATTATTATGAGAATGTATTCTGTATTTATATAGATTTCCTTTCCCCACATGTGGAATAAAACCTTCCCATATTCCTGAAGCATCCCAACGAACATTAAGTAAATGTTCTCCTTCTGTCCAATAGTTAAAATCTCCAACTACCGAAACTGACTTTGCTGAAGGTGCCCAAACAGCAAAATAAGTTCCTTCAACACCATTTAGTTCTATAATATGTGAACCTAACTTTTCATATAATCTAAAGTGTTTTCCTGATTTGAATAACCCAATATCGAAATCTGTTAATAAACTATGTGCTAAAACTTTATTCATAAATAAATTGAATCTTAAAACTTACTGTAATGTGAATCCGTTTGGAATAATTGCTCTTCTTTTAATTACAACAATTCCATCTTTTACTACGTAAGCTTCTTCATGGGCATCCTTCAGATGCTTTCCTCCTTTTATGGTTACATTATTACCAATTCTTGCATCTTTATCTATAATTGCATTTTTAATTACACAATGTTCTCCAACACCAATATGAGGTCTACCTTCCTCAATGTCTTTAGCCATATCGTCCATTTCCTGATACACATTGGCACCAATCATATAGGTATTTAGAATTTGACTTCCTTTTCCTATTCTTGAACGAATTCCTATAACTGCTGTTTCTATTTTTTCAGCATTTATAATACAACCATCTGCAATCATTGCTTTATTTAATGTAGTTCCATAGATTTTAGATGGCGGTAATATTCTAGGTCTTGTTAATACTGTTTTTGAAGTATCAAACAAATCAAATTTTGGTATTTCATCTGTAAGACCAATATTTGCTTCAAAGAAAGAAGCTATAGTTCCTATATCTGTCCAATAACCTTTATATTGATATGCTAGCACTTTATTTTTTCCTATCGCATCTGGAATTATTTCTTTCCCAAAGTCTATAGTATCTGGGTTAGACATTAATTCTATTAATAAATCTCTATTGAAAATGTAAATTCCCATAGAAGCTAAATAATGTCTTCCTTCTTCCTCCATTTCTTTATCAACTTCAGACTCCCAACCTTTCAACTTTTCTGCTGAAGGTTTTTCTACAAATGAAGAGATAAAACTTTCTTCATCTGTTTTCAAAATTCCAAATTGAGTAGCATCATTAAAGTTTACAGGTAAGGTTGCAATACTTATTTCTGCATTTTTATCAATATGTTGTTGTAACATATCATCAAAATCCATTTGATATAATTGATCTCCTGAAAGAATTAGTACATATTCAAATTCATGATTTAAAATATGATGCATTGATTGTCTAACGGCATCTGCTGTTCCCTGAAACCATGTTTTATTTTCAGGTGTTTGTTCTGCTGCCATAATATCTACAAAAGCCTCACTAAAACTACTAAACGTATAAGTGTTTTTTATATGTCTATTTAAGGATGCGGAATTAAACTGAGTCAGTACAAACATTCTTTTAATATCGCAATGAATACAATTGGATATTGGAATATCTACTAATCTGTATTTTCCAGCTATAGATACGGCTGGTTTTGAACGTTTGTCTGTTAAAGGTGACAATCTACTTCCTTGTCCACCTCCTAAAATAATTGCGAGAACTTTTTTATTTATCATTATGGGTTGGGTTAAATTGATTTGTAGAGATCGATGTATTCTTGAGCAGACTTTGTCCAAGAATGATCAATCTTCATAATTTGTTTTTGTATTCTTCTAAATGTCTTTGTATCCTTATATAATTCAACAGCACGTCCTATTGAATAATTAATATCCCAAACAGAAGCTTGATCGTGACAAATACCAAAACCTCCATCTCCTATATCAATAACGGTATCTTTTAATCCACCTGTTCTTCTTACTATAGGAATTGTTCCATATCGCAATGAGTACATTTGATTTAACCCACAAGGTTCCACTCTTGAAGGCATTAATAAGAAATCTGAACCCGCATATACTAAATGAGATAACTTTTCATCATAACCAATATGTGCATTAAAACTCCCTTGAAATTCATCTTTTAAAGCGTTTAATTCATCTTCTATCTCTTTATGACCAGAGCCTAAAATGAAAACAGAAATTTCTTTATAATTGGAAAGCGCTTCTCTTATTGCTTCTGGTAATAAATCTGCTGATTTTTCTCCTACCAAACGTCCTATAAAACTGAACAATGGTACATTCAGATCAAAACCATAACGATCGCACAATTCTTTTTTATTTGCTTTCTTTCCAGAAACTACATTAGCTGATTTATAATTTTTGGCTAACATTTTATCTGTTTCTGGGTTCCAAAACTTAGTATCTATACCATTAAGTATTCCTGTGCATTTCTCACTTTCACTTCTAAGTAAACCTTCTAATCCATTAGCATTTTCTTTTAATTCTTCCATATAAGAAGGAGAAACTGTATTCACCTTAGAAGCACATTTAATTCCAGAAGCTAAAGGATTAATAGATCCATACCAATCTAAAAGTCCTACATTCTCAAAATTGAAACTTGGTAATAAGTCTAATTTATCATGCGAAAAATGCCCTTGATATTGTGCATTATGTATTGTAAGAACTGTTGGTGTTCCTTTCAATTTATTATAATCATAACAATTATTTATAAAAAATGGAATTAAAGAAGTATGATGGTCATGGCAGTGAATAACATCAAATGAATGACCTTCTTTTAGGATCCAATCCAATACAGCTAATTGGAAGCCTAAATAACGATTTAATTCGTCTTCATACCCATATACTTGCTCCCTATCTAAAAGACTCTCTATTCTCACTAAATAGGTGTCAAACAACTGTTTGCTTAATTGTAATTGAAGTATTGTATAATGATAATTTGTATCATTGAAGTTTATCTCTCCATTAAAGATTTCTTTTGACTTTTTCTTTTTTACAAAAGCATTATCATAATAAGGCATTATAACAATCGAATTTGTTCCTAAATCACCTTGATAATTTGGTAAAGATCCAACAACATCGGCTAATCCGCCAACTTTTGCTACTGGATAACATTCGAAACTTGTATGAAGCGTTTTCATTAATAAGAGGGGTTAAATTAGTTGTTCTCTAAAATTAATGAATTGACTAAAGAAAAGGATAAATTAATTATTAAAAAAAGGCTATCAAAAATGAATAAATAATAAAAATGAGGACGTTATTTTATTCTTTTGTATAATTATTGTTACTACAACGTTTTATCATTTTTCTTATAAGAAGTTATTTTTCGAAGTTTTGTAAACAAAAAAACCACATACTAATGTTTAGTATATGGTTTTGTTTAAAAGAAAGGCG
>NZ_CAZEFZ010000006.1:0-26567 GCF_964511145.1 Tenacibaculum amylolyticum | reverse complement strand
GCCTATTGTAGTTTGGCTCCTTTTTTAGTTCACAGCCCCCCCGAACTATAAACGCTAACTTTTTATTGAATTTCTTTGCTTACACTGTAAAAGTACCTCGTCTTTTCCTTTGTTTTATATTTTATCGATGAATGATCGTTTGTAAAAGATGACTTTATGCTTAACATAGGTTAATGTTAAAACGATATGAATGAAATAAAAGTATTTTAATAATAAGATATTAACAGTTTCCTTCATTTAGATTAGATTTGTGGCTGTTTTTAAGGAATAAATTCAATTTACATGGGTATCCTTTCATTTTTCGAAAAATTAGTTGGTAAAAAACAGGAAACACACGAAGAGATAATGAAAAAGTTTTTAATAGTAGGTTTAGGAAATATCGGAGAGAAGTATCATAATACACGCCATAATATAGGGTTTAAGGTTGTAGATGCATTGGTGAAAGAATATGAAGAATCCTTTACCACAGAAAAATTAGGTGATCTTGCTAAGCTTAAAATAAAAGGAAAAACAGTGTTTGTTTTAAAGCCTAGTACTTACATGAACTTAAGTGGAAAAGCTGTTTTATATTGGATGAAAAAAGAGAATATTCAAGTAGAAAATGTATTAATTATTACTGATGATTTGAATATAGATTTCGGAACTATTCGTTTAAAAGGAAAGGGTAGTGCAGGTGGACATAATGGATTAAAAGATATTCAGGAAAAACTAAATACAGGAACCTATCCGCGATTTCGTTTTGGTGTAGGAGCAAATTATAGAAAAGGAGGCCAAGTAGATTTTGTGCTAGGAGAATGGAGTGCAGAAGAAGAAAGTGCCTTAATAGAACGTATTCCTACAAGTATAAAAGCAGTAACTTCTTTTGTAGCTGGTGGCCTAGCCAATACAATGAATGCTTTTAATGGTAAGTAAATATTTACTTACCATTAAAATTTAAACATTATCACTTGCATACCATTCTGCATAACAGGTTTCAGTTTCTTGAAGTTTTAAAGAATGTAATTGTAAACTCTCAGGTAACTGTGCTTTAATCTTTTCAGCAAAGTCTATCACCATCATTTCACTAGAAGGTTGGTAATCTACTAAGATAACATGATGACCATTATTTTTTAAGATTTCAGCCAGTTCTACGTGTGGTGTATTCTTGTTAAAAATCGTTGCATGATCAAAAATATCTACGATTTCTTTATTTACGATCTTTTTTAAATCACCAAAATCGATAACCATTCCATATTTTACATTATTTGGATCATCAATTGGCGTTCCAATTACAGTAACAGACAGCTTATAGCTATGACCATGCACATTTTTACACTTCCCATCATAACCATACAACGCATGTGCTGTTTCAAAAGTAAACTGCTTCGTTATTCTAATTGTACTCATAAGAATTATCTTCTATTTCTAAATTTGTTGTAAAAGTACACAACAACCAGCCCAATAGCCAAGACTAAAAATAAATAATTATCCATTTTACTTTAATTTTTTCTCAAAGCAGATGCTATTTTCCATTTTTGCATACTGCCCATAGTTTTTAATAACGTTATAATTGTTCTTTTTATATAAACCAACAGCCTCTATTTGTCTGAGACCGGTTTCTAATATACATTTTTCAAAAGAAAGTTCTAGAGTCCATTCCTCTAATGCTTTCAGAATTTTAGATGCAATTCCTTTTCCTCTTGCTTGTGTTGTAGTATACATTCGTTTAATTTCCATAGTTTTAGAATCAAACGCTTTTATAGCACCACAACCAACAGGTTGTTCATTTTCATAAGCTATAATTACAAATTTTATGGCATCTAGTTTATTAAACTGATCGTAAAAATCATGTTCATCTCCATCTGTAATAGCCAAATAAGCATCTAGTTGTTTTACTAATGCTTTAAAATCGGAATTTTTAGAATTTGTACGAAGTAAAGAAATCACTTTTTAAATTTTGCTAAAGCATTTTTAGTAAACTCAGATAATACTAATTTACCAGAGGTCTCAGCACGTTCAATTAATAATTCATCCCAGTGTGCTGTTCCTTCCCATATTACCGTTTTCATTTCGTGCAATGCTTCAGGATTATAAGAGGCTAATTTTTCTGCTAAAATAATTACTTCTTTATCTAGTTCAGAAATTGTTTCAAAAACACGTGCATATAAGCCTTTATCTTTGGCCCAATAAGCATTTTTCCAACTGGTAGCATCCAATGTTAATTCAGCTAAACCACTTACGCCAACTTTACGTTCTACTGCAGGAGCAATTACAAACGGACCAATACCAATGGTAAGTTCAGATAATTTAATACTTGCAGCTTCCGTAGCAAATACATAATCGCAAGCACCAGCCAATCCTACACCACCACCAACAACTTTTCCTTGTATACGACCTATGACTAACTTAGAACATTTTCGCATTGCATTAATTACATTGGCAAAACCAGAAAAGAATGCTTTTCCATCTTCTAAATTATCAATAGCTACTAATTCATCAAAAGAAGCACCAGCACAAAAAGCTCTTTCTCCTTCTGATTTTAATACAATAACTGCTACATCATCATTGGTAGATAATGCGTCGAATTCTTTAGCTAATCTATCTAATAATTCACTAGGAAAAGAGTTACTTGCAGGATGACCAAATTCTACAGTAGCAACCTTATTTTCTATGCGAGTATATAAACTTCCGTTAGGTCTTGTTGTTGTCATTATTCAGTTGTTTGTTCAAAAATAGTCTTAATTTTATTCTTTCTGAAATTATGAATGCTCAAAACCTAAAATTAACAGTTATAGAAGGGATTCCTAATGCAATAGTATTAGAAGAATTAATTCGTTTATATACGTCTATTTTTAAAGATGCTATTGTAGATTTTTTTATAGATAGAATTGAAACAAAAGAAGAAGTAGTAATTATAGTAGCATATGAAAATGAGGAACCAGTAGGTTTTAAAATAGGGTATAAGTATAACAAAACTACTTTTTATAGTTGGGTTGGAGGAGTATTACCCAGTTATAGAAGAAGAGGTATTGCCCAACAATTAGCGACGAAACAACTAGAAATAGTAAAAGAAAAAGGATACTCAAAAATTAGAACAAAATCTATGAATCGTTTTAAACCTATGCTGATTTTGAATCTTAAAAACGATTTTGATATTGTACAAGTATATACCAACTCAACAGGACAACAGAAGATAGTATTTGAGAAGGAGATATGATATGTTATTCTGTTTTTGGTACTTTGAAATACATTAAATATCTTAAAAAAGAACCTTTTTCAATATCATAACTAAAACCTAAACTCAGAGTATCTTTATTATTAGTAATAAACACATTATTGTTTTCTTGTTTCAGATATTTATAGTTGAATTTATGTAGTTCTTTGTCTAAAAGTGCAGGATTTATTTTTTTATACAATATGGAATCACGATTAATTTTATAAATAGAAGTAGTATCTATTTTAATAGTATCTAAATAATATGAAAAACCTTTAGCAAGAACATTTTCAAAATCTCCAAAAAACACTTGATAATATGTTCTTAATTTACCTGAGTTCTGCTGTAAGTTCCGATAACCGCAACCTGCGTCAATAGTATCACATTTATCTTTAATTAATTTACTAACAGATACATTGAATTGATTGTCAAATGGATTATAATTAGGTGTTTCTTTACAGCTTATAATGCTAGTTAATATTGAAATGAAAATAATACTATTAAAAGAGAGTTTTTTACAAGAAACCATATACAATTTTTTCTTGTAATTTAATTCTTTTTAGCCAACCTTAAAAACTTACTTCTAAACTTTATAATTAATGGTAATCCGCGAGCAATAATCCATACAAAGAAAGCAATCCAAATAGCATACAATTTGTAATCTAGTGTATTAAAAAACAAAAGCGTGGGAATAAATATCAATCCAGTTGCTAATAACAGTAAATTACGTAAGTATTTCATCTCTCCTAAACCTTTAAACATACCATCAAAAATAAAGGCTAAAGAACAAAAAGGTTGCATGAGCAAGATGACCCAAAACACTTCATAAAAAGCTTCTAAAACAATTTTTTCTTGCGTAAATATGGTACCAATAGGTTTGTAAAAAACAAATCCTATAATTGCCATAGTAACGCCTAATAAAAAACCATATAAAATTAAGCGGTTTCCTAACTGTATTAAAATTTTATAAGCTTTGGCACCTAATAATTTACCTGATAAAATATTTCCAGCAGAAGAATATCCATCAATAATAAAGGCACCCATTAACCATAAATTCAAACCAATGGTGTATGCAGCAATATATTCATTTCCATAAGAAGTGGCATAAGAAGTTCCAAAATACAAAGCAGTATTCAAGGCAATTGTTCGTACAAATAAGTTTAGAACCATGTTAATAAATCGTGGAATTTCCTTATTAAAAGGTAGTGTAAAACGTAAAGAAATACTTGTTTTTTTATATAAATATAGCACTGCAATTAAAGCCATTACTATTTGAGCAATAACACTTGCATAGGCAGCTCCCTCTATATGCATAGCTGGTATATAACCTTCTATTCCGTATACTAAAACAACATCTAAAACAATATTTACCACGGTTCCTACAATGGCAATAATCATAGGATAAAAAGTGTTTTGCAATCCTCTAAAAGTACCATAAACAGCAATAGTAAATAACGTAAAAGGAAAACCAAAAGCTCTGATTTTATAGTAAGAAACTGAGTAGTCTAATACTTCACCTGTAGCATTGTAAAATTGAAATATTTCACGAGCAAAAGGATAACTTAAACCTAAAATTAACATACTTGCACCTACAATAATAACTGTTGCTTGTGCAGGAAGATTTTTAATTTCATCTAATTTTTGAGCTCCAACATATTGAGAAACAATAGAAGAAATTCCACTACGTGTTTGACCAAATACCCAAATTAGCATAGACAAAAAAGCTCCTACAATTCCAATAGCAGCAATACTTTCTGTAGCATTTTCATTAATATTTCCAACAATGGCTAAATCGGTAGTAGAAAGAAGTGGTTCTGCAACACCTGTAATTAAAGCAGGAATAGCTAATTTATTAATGTACTTAAAACTGATATCGTGTTGCTGCATAACAGTGTACAAAAATAGCTATTATTGCTGTAGAAAATTAAAATTGTTTATGGGAGAATATATCGTTAGACTAATTGCTGATATAGCAGGGACTTTACTTGATGTTCAACAATACTTTTTTAAAAGAAAACTAAAGAAAAGAAGAAAGTATGAGAAGGAAAATAAGCTACCTAGAAAAAGGATGGTGTCACCTAAAGATAGGTTTATTGTATTATGGGCAATTACCCTTGTAATTGTTGTTATTCTTATAAGGTTCTTTCAAAATGATAAAGAAGCAATAACAAAAGAAAAAATAAATGAAATTAAAGAGCTGTTAGAAAAAGAAAAGAAAGTTTTTGGAGACTATCCAGAAAAACTAGAAACGATAAAAAGAAACAATCCATTACGTATTGATTTATTACATGATGGTTGGGGAAATGTATTTAATTACGAGTTAAAAGAAGGATATTATACCTTAATATCGTATGGAAAAGATGGAAAGCTAAATACCAAAGACGATATAAAACTTAACTAGCATAGCAATTACTACAGGTTCCTGTTAAAAAGACAGCAGCTGTTTCAATAGTATGATTTTCAATTGTTGGAATTGTAATATCTACAGACAAACAAGTAATTTTAGAACATACTGTACATTGAAAATGTGGATGTATATCATTATGATGACCAGAACTACAACTATTACATTTAGCATACCATTTTAATCCATCCTTACCTACAAAAGAATGTATTAAACCCTCATCTTCTAATCTATCTAAAACTCGATAAACTGTTGTTTTATTCATTTCTGTATTCAACTGTGCTACTAAATCAACAGCAGAAATAGCTGAAACTCCTTCCTCAAATAAGCTCAATAACTTCTTTACAGCCTTTGTTTTTCTAATGATTCCCATAAAATAAAGTTAACGCAACATTGTTGCATTTTAGATAATTGTGTACTTTTGCGCTACAAAGTAATAAATAAAAAATCAATGGTATTAAGCCAAAAATCAGATTTAGCAGGAATTTTAGCAAGTAGCTTGTGTTTAGTTCATTGTATTTTCACACCATTTTTATTTGTAGCACAAACACAAATGGCTTGTTGTGAAGCAGTACCTGGTTGGTGGGGAAGTATAGATTACTTATTCTTAGCAATATCATTTTTTGCCATTTATAAGTCTACAAAAACAACTACTAAAAATTGGGTGAAAATCTCCTTTTGGTTAAGCTGGACTGCACTTAGTATTATTATTGTAAACGAACATTTTGGTTGGTTTCACTTGGTAGAAGAAAGTATTTATGTACCAGCTTTAGCACTTATATTTTTACATTTCTATAATATTAAATACTGTCAATGTTCAGGAGAGAAATGCTGTTCAAGTAATCAATAAACAGAAAAGTAATGGAAAAACACGATCACATAGGCGATAATCATATTTTAACAAATGTAGAAACACCACTACTTCCTACTGCTTTTGATGCGTCAGATGATGAGAAAATAGCAGTAATTAAAGAGCATTTTGCAAAGATTATGGAAGCTTTAGGTTTAGACCTATCTGATGATAGTCTATCTGGTACACCTTATCGTTTTGCAAAAATGTACGTGAAAGAACTTTTTTATGGTTTAAATCCTGCCAACAAACCTAAAATATCCACTTTTGAAAATAAGTATGGATATAGAAAAATGTTAGTTGAGCAAAATATTACCATAGATTCTTCTTGTGAACATCATTTTTTACCAATTACAGGGTATGCACATGTAGGTTATATTCCTAAGGATACAGTAGTTGGATTGTCTAAGATTAATCGTTTGGTAGATTATTATGCACACAGACCACAAGTACAAGAACGTTTGTGTTTACAAATACTAAAAGACCTACAAGAAGTGTTAGGAACAGAAGACGTTATTGTAATTGTAAATGCTAAACATTTATGTGTTTCTTCCAGAGGAATAAAAGACAAGAATAGTTTTACAACCACAGTAGAATATGGTGGAAGTTTTAATGAAGTTGCTGTTCGTAATGAGTTCTTTAAAATTTGTGATTTTGATAATAGAGATTAATAACTAAGAACAATTAATGACTAAACCATTTTTTGTTGTAGTATAAAACTTTATCGTTTTTAAAATAAAGGTACAAGTATCTTTTTTGAAAGAAATTAGCTCTATTTATTTTATAAATCCAAACGCCAAAATGGTTTTTATAACCTGTTCCCATAATATTTTTTACAGAAGACTTGGTTAAGTTTAGTAAATCATCAAAGTTTTTAAGAAAAGAAGGCTGTTCCATCCTACAATCTATCTTAGATTTTTGAAGAATCCTCTCATATAAAGAATGGTTTTTGGTTTCAGAATTTACTGTTTTGGTAAACTTTCGATCGTTAAAACTACTTTCCTTTTCCTCTAAAGTTATAATGTCTTCTGTTGCCGTAGCATTCTTTAGTATAATTTCATTTGCTAGTTGTAAATAATCAACAGATCCATTACAATTTATATCATATTCTAAGATGCTTTTTCCAAAACTTGGAGCTTGTGTAATTTTAGAATTTCGATGTATAATCGTGTTGAAAACAAGTTGGTTGAAATGATTACGCATGTAACAAACAATGTTTCTAGAAAAATTAACTCTCTTATCGTACATAGTTAAAAGAAAACCTTCAATAGATAAATTAGGATTCAATTTTTTTTGAACAAAACGTATGGCTTTCAAGATTTTATGCAACCCTTCTAGAGCATAATAATCACACTGAACAGGAATAATTACAGCATCTGAATTTACAAGTATATCAATATTCTTTGCCTTTAAAAAAGGTACAGAATCAATGATAATATAATCATAGGACTTACGAATAATAGCTAAAGCTTTTTTGAATTTAGATGAGGATTTGAAAAAATTTAGATCTTCGAAAAAAGGAACTAAATCTACATTTGGACAATTGGTTTTTATAATGTTGTTCGTAATTACAGAAGTAAAATCCATAAACTGAAGTGCAGGATTATTTAACTTTTTAGATGAAAATCCAAAAGACATACAAGCATTGGCCTGTGGATCGGTATCGATTATTAAAACTTTATTTTCTAAAATTCCCAAAGCAGCAGATAAATTAACACACGTGGTAGTTTTACCAACTCCGCCTTTTTGGTTACAAATAGAAATTATTTTACCCATGTAAAGTACTAGTGTTTTATGAAGAATAGATAACTAATATAATGAAAAACACTTAAATTATTGATATTTAGTTTTGTATAAGGGTGAAAATACTTGTAGTGTATAAAACACTTCTTGAAGCGATACCTTCGAGTACCTCAGGCGTCACTTCAATTCATAGAATTTTTTTCAACACGACTTAGATAAATTCGTTTATGAGTTTTGTACTTGCGTTTATGAATCTTAAAACTTTTGTATTAAAAATAGTAGTAGTATTGATATAGCTATAATTTAAAAAATAAAAGAATTATGTTAAAACAAATGAACATAGAAGGGATTAAAACTCTTAAGAAAGAAGAATTAATAAACATTCATGGAGGAAGTAATATGAGAACGGTTAATTGTAGGTTTCCAGATAACACTTCTTGGGAAGGTAATACAACAGACGAAAATGTTCTTGATGATATGATTAATCATTGTTTTGCTTCAGGAGGTGATGTTGATATAGCAACTAGTGTTCTTAATGCTTCTCAATCTGCTTGTGGTAGATAGTTCATAGATTTGAAGTAACTATAAAAAATATTAAATAGTTACTTCAAATTTTAAAAGTTAAACAATTAATTACTTCTTCACCAACATACGCTTAATTTCATTCAATTTCATAAGCGCTTCAATAGGAGTTAAGGTATCTATATTGGTAGCTAAAATTTCCTCTCTTAAATCTTCTAGCAACGGATCATCTAACTGAAAGAAACTCATTTGCATATCGTTATGTTGAACATCTTTTAAAGTCTCCTCAACATTTTTATTGGCATGACTTTCTTCTAATTGTTTTAGAATTTTGTTTGCTTTACGTATTACCATACCTGGCATACCTGCTAATTTTGCTACATGAATTCCAAAACTATGATTGCTACCACCCGCAACTAGTTTACGTAAAAAGATAATGCTGTCTTTCAGTTCTTTTACTGAAACATTAAAGTTTTTAATACGCTCAAACGTGGTGGTCATTTCATTTAACTCATGATAATGCGTAGCAAATAATGTTTTTGCTTTTGAAGGATGTTCGTGTAAATACTCTGCAATAGCCCAAGCAATAGAAATACCATCGTAGGTAGAAGTACCACGACCAATTTCATCTAATAACACCAAACTGCGATCAGAAATATTATTTAAAATAGACGCAGTTTCGTTCATTTCTACCATAAATGTAGATTCTCCCATAGAAATATTGTCACTGGCACCTACACGCGTAAAAATCTTATCTACAATACCAATTTTAGCAGATTCAGCAGGAACATAACTTCCCATTTGTGCTAATAAAACAATAAGAGCTGTTTGACGTAAAATAGCAGATTTACCAGACATATTTGGCCCAGTAATCATAATAATTTGCTGCTCTTCTCGATTTAAAACAACATCGTTAGCCACATATTCTTCGCCAATAGGTAATTGTTTTTCAATTACAGGATGACGTCCATTTTTAATGTCAATTCCCGTACTTTTATCTACTAACGGACGCACATAATTATTTTCTTTAGCCAAATTAGCAAAGGATAACAAACAATCTAATTGTGCAATTAATTGTGCATTGCTTTGTACCTCTGGTACATCTTTAATTATATGTTGAATGAGTTCTAAAAACAACTCACTTTCTAACAACTGAATTTTATCTTCAGCACCTAAAATCTTAGCCTCGTATTCTTTTAATTCCTCAGTTATATAACGTTCAGCATTTACTAAGGTTTGCTTACGAATCCATTCTTCTGGAACTTTGTCTTTATGTGTGTTGCGTACTTCAATATAATATCCAAATACATTATTAAAAGCAATTTTTAAACTCGGAATTCCAGTACGCTCAGTTTCACGAGCCAACATACCGTCTAAATATTCTTTTCCAGAATTAGCAATATTTCGTAACTCGTCTAATTCTTCAGAAACACCATTAGCAATAGCATTTCCTTTGTTAATGTTTACGGGTGCATCATCAAATAACGTCGTACTTATTTTAGCAATTAAATCGTTACAATCATTTAACAAAGAACCAATCATTTTTACCGTAGCATTTTTTGTTGCTTCGGCAGATTTTTTAATTGGATGAATGGCCTTTAATGAGTTTTTTAATAGTACAACTTCTCTTGGCGATACTTTTCCTGTAGCTACCTTCGAAATTAAACGCTCTAAATCAGAAATTTGTTTTAACTGATAGGTAACTGTATCAAAAAACGATTCATTGTCAATTAAAAACTGTACTTGTTCTTGGCGTTGTTGAATTGGTTTTAAATCTTTTAAAGGTAAAGCCAACCAACGCTTTAACAAACGTCCTCCCATAGGAGAAATAGTTTTGTCAATAATATCTAATAAAGAAACAGAATTCACAGAATTACCACCGTATAACTCTAAGTTCTTTACTGTAAAACGATCCATCCACACATATAAATCTTCGGCAATTCTACTTACCGATTGTATGTGTTCTATTTTGTTAAGTTGTGTTTCCGATAAATAATACATTACCGCACCAGCAGCAATAATTCCACTCGTAATTTCATCAACACCAAACCCTTTTAAGTTTTGTACCTTAAAATGATTGGTTAAAGTTTCATATCCGTAATCTTTTTGAAAAACCCAATCTTCTAAATAAAACGTATGAAAATTATTGGTAAATAATTCTAAGAAACGTTGTTTGTGTTGTTTCTGAACTAGAATTTCACTTGGCGAGAAATTTTGTAATAACTTATCAATATAATCTTCATTTCCTTGTGCAATTAAGAATTCACCTGTAGATACATCTAAGAAAGAAATTCCTAGTTGTTTTTTATCAAAATGAATAGCAGCTAAGAAATTATTGGTTTTCGATTGTAATACTTCATCGTTTAAAGATACACCTGGAGTTACCAATTCTGTTACACCACGTTTTACAATCTTTTTGGTCATTTTAGGATCTTCTAACTGATCGCAAATAGCCACTCTATGTCCAGCTTTTACTAACTTAGGTAAATAGGTATTTAAGGAATGGTGAGGAAAACCAGCCAAAGCCGTTTCACTTTCACTTCCATTACCACGCTTGGTTAACACAATACCTAATACTTCCGATGCTTTTATAGCATCCTCTCCAAAGGTTTCATAAAAATCTCCTACACGAAAAAGTAACATTGCATCCGGATATTTAGCTTTAATTCCGTTGTATTGCTGCATTAATGGAGTTACCTTTTTTCCCTTTGTCTTTGCCAAGTTTTTGGATTTTTAAGTTAGTTTTGCGAAGATAGAAAAAATACTCAGTGAACACTTTACAATGCACAATTATCAGTAAACAATAAAAGAGTAATTTTGACGACTGGTAGTTGGTAATTGATGACTGATAATTGATCACTGAACATTGTTAATTAATAAGATGCGAAAACTAAGAAATAGCGAGTTAGGAAGAATTAGTGTAGAAGAGTTTAAAAAAACGGAGAAAACACCAATTATAGTGGTGTTAGATAACATTCGTAGTTTAAATAATGTAGGGTCTGTTTTTAGAACTTCGGATGCTTTTTTAATTGAAAAAATTTACTTGTGTGGAATTACTGCTACACCTCCTAATAAAGAAATTCATAAAACAGCTTTAGGCTCTACAGAATCGGTAGCTTGGGAATATGTTGAAGATACTTTAGACTTAGTAAAAAAACTAAAAGAAGAAGGTGTAAAAGTCTTGTCGATAGAACAAGCAGAAAATAGTACGATGTTAGATACATTTACACCAGAAGAAGATCAGAAATATGCGGTTGTTTTTGGAAACGAAGTAAAAGGCGTACAACAAGACGTAGTTTCTGCATCCGATAATTGTATCGAAATTCCACAATTAGGAACCAAACACTCGTTAAATATCTCAGTAAGCTGTGGCGTTGTACTTTGGGATTTGTTTACAAAGATAAAACACAGTTAAAGCTATAATTTCCTCTACGTCATCACGAGGAAAATATGACGAAGTGATCTGTTTATCGGATAAAAGTTTTTTTATTCCATAACAACAAATTTAGCAGTTGTCATTCCGTACTTGATGCGGAATAATATTACCATTTACCTAACTATTCTTTATAAAATAGCTTAGAATTATAACTAAGCTGAAAACCAATAAAAATATAACCTTTCTTATTTTTTTAACACCAGAGTTTTGCTTTTAAAGTATTGTAAAAGTATTGTAAAAGTATTTTCCAACTTTATTAATCCTTTAGAATATAAAGTTATGTTAGAAAACTTAAAACAATTTGCAATTACAAAAGAAGAACAAGTTAAAATATTAGGTAAAGGTGGAGGTGGTGGTAATCTTGGTGGGGAAGATCATGATCCAGAAGCCGAGATATCTTTTGCTTTAAAAAGAAAAGAATGGAAATGTGGTCATGAAGATGGGTATAATTTAGCTCTATGTTACCAATAGAAAATTAAATTAAAATTTTAAAGCTGTTATTAATTGAATTAATAACGGCTTTTTTATTGTGTTACTTTAGGAAGGAGTTTTAGTTTTATTAAAGTGTTACCTGAGTACTGAAAGCAAAGGCTGAAAAAACTTGCTTTCAATTCCAATGACGGATTTTTTCGCGTCATCACGAGGAAAGTATGACGAAGTGATCTGTTTATTGAGTAAGAGATTGCTTCGTTTTCCCTTCGAGTCTCCTCAGGGAACACTCGCAATGACGATTAATTATTTTATTATAAGTAGATTACGATAATATAGAAAATTAACAACTATTTAAATAGTTGCTTTTCAGTATTTTTAAGATTTACTTAAAATGATATGCTAAAATGACAAATCCATACCATCTTTCCTTGGTATAGGTTATAAGTATTAAGTATATTGATAAATAAAGTAATAATATATGATCTAAATAAAAAATAAACATCTATATCTGTAATGTTTTTTTAAATGTTATTTTTGCTTAGCAGTTCCCTGATCTTGCAGCTTTATAATAATTATACTAAATTTAAGAGCTTAGAATACGTAAAATAATAACATTAAAATTTTAAAGATGATGGAAACAATTACAAACAACAAATTAATAGATCTAGAATTACCAGGTGGAGATGATAATGATATGACAAATGGAGGAGGCGGAAGTGGTGGAAATAATGGAGGAGATGATGGAAAATAAAAAATTAATTTAATACAGACACCTTGCTTTATGCTAGGTGTTTTTGTTTTGATGTTGAGAAAAATATTTTTACTAGTTTTTTTACTAGTTTTTTTGTGTTGTAGATCACAAACAAAAAAACATTTTATTGATTCTACTGAGATTTATCTTTCAAAAAGTTTTAAATCTAAAACTAAAGATGAACTACTTTTTTTAAAAAAAGCGGTATCCTATGCTGATTCTTCTAATGTAGATTCACTTAGAAGGAAAAGTAACATTCGTTTAGGGCTTCGTTCTTTTTCAAGTAAAAATACAGCTGATTTAAAGTTAGCTAGTAAAAACCTTATAATATTATATAATAAAAATAAAGATTCAATTTCATTAGCTAAATTTTTTCATTTTAAAGCGTTAGAAAATAGATTAAATATAGAAATTGATAGTGCTTTTTTTTATTATCAAGAATCTAAACGGATTTCTCAAGAAATATCAGATTCACTTTCTGTAGGGATGCGCTTGTTAAGTATATCTAATTTACAAAGAGAAGCAAAAGATTATTTAGGAAGTGAAATTAGCTCCATAGAAGCTTTACAATATTTGGAGCCTAAAAAAGCGTATAAGTATTTAGAAAGTGTATATAATAATTTGGGACTTATATCTTTTGAGCTTAAAGAAAAAGAAGAATCTCTTAAATATTATGAAGAGTCAATTAAAATTAATTCTCTAACTGAAGAATCTAATAGAAAGGAAACAAGTTATTTATATACCATAAATAACATAGGTTTACTATACCAAAATGAAAATCTGCATAAAAAAGCAATAGATTATTTTTTACAAGGATTGGCTTTTGAAAATATTAGAGAAAAGTATCCTGTTCATTATGCTTTGTTATTAGAAAATTTGACGTACAGTCAATATCAACTAGGAGAAAATATTTTTACTTTACAACGTTATGAAGAGGTATTAGAAATAAGAAAAAAATATAAGGTTGATGATGAATTATCTACTACCCATTTAAATATTGCTGATTATTATGTTAAGACTAATCAGAAAAGTAAAGCAAAATTTCATGCTAATGAAGCTATAAAGTACGCTCAACAAACACATAATAATAAACGTTGGTTAGAAGCATTAGATCTTTTATCAGATTTAACTACAGGAAAGCAGTCCAAGCAATATTTAGAAGACTATATTGCTTTAAATGATAGTCTATTACAACAAGAGCGTAGGAAGAAAAATCAGTTTGCTAAAATTCGTTATGAAACAGGTAAAAAAGAAAAGGAAAACGAAGTTTTAAAAACAGAGAACAAAGAAAAGCAAGCAGAAATAACCTATAGAAAACAGCAAAATACAATTAGTTGGCTAGCCACAGGAATTAGTATTTTATTTTTATTATCGAGTATTTCGTTTTTTACTTCTCGTAGAAAAAGATTGTTATACGAAGCGCAATTACAAAAAGCAGAAGCAAGAGAACACGAACGTAAGCAAATTGCAAAATCCTTGCACGATGAGGTGGCAGGAGATTTACGTTTACTACATAGAAAATTAGAAAAATCTTCCTTACAAGAAGAAGCACAAAAACTAGAATTTATAAAAGATAATGTTCGTAATTTATCGCATCAATTAAGTAGTGTAAGTTTTAAAGAAGTTCCATTTAAAGATCAAATTATAAACTTAATAAGCGATTATTTTGCACCAGATTTTATCATTCGTGCAAACGGTTTAAAAGAGATAAACTGGGAAGAAACGAATAAATCAATAAAAAGATTGTTATACTTAAGTATACGCGAGTGTATACAGAATTGTCAGAAATATGCCCAGGCTTCAAAAATGACAATTAATTTCTCAATACATAAAAAATCTGTACTTTTGGAGGTAAATGATAATGGTATAGGGTTTGACACCAATACGCAAAAGAAGGGTATTGGACTACAAAATTTACAAGAACGTGTAGATGAGCTTAATGGCACATTAACCGTAGAAAGTAACGTTGGAGAAGGCACCCAAATACACATTCAAATACCACTTAATGCCTGAAAGAATAAAAATATTAATCGCAGATGACCATCAATTAATTATCGAGGGAATCTTATCGTATTTAAAAGATATAGATAATCTGGAGATTGAGACAACGAATTCTTGCGATGAAGCTTACGGTAAAATTAAAGTAGCACTTACAGAAAATCCGTTTGATATTCTATTTACAGATTTAAGTTTTGATAATACAGATGCAGGTTGTAGAATAGATAGTGGAGAGAATCTTATTAAAACAATCAAACAAGAAGGTCATCCAATTAAAGTTGGTGTTATTACCGGACATTCTGAAACGAATAGGATATTCAATGTTATTCAAAATCTGAATCCTCATGCATATCTTTTAAAAGGAAAGTGCAATACAAATGAATTGAATTTTGCGATTCAAAAAATGTTAGCAAATGAAGTGTATTACACACATGAAATTCATCAGAAACTCTTAAAAAGAGCATTGATAGAAATTCAGATGGACGATGTAGCTATTCAAATTTTAAAAGAATTACCAAACCATCCAAAGATTAGTAATTTAGAAGGAATTATTACAAAAGACGATGGTAGCTTCTTAAAAATAAGAAGTATAGAAAATAAATTAGCCAAATTAAGAACAGACTTACAAGCAAATAATAATACCGATTTAGTATTAAAAGCTAAGGAATTAGGTATTCTAGATTAAGTTTTGCGGAAAACCACATTGTAAGTTGCAGATATCCCCTTTTTAGTAAGCTGTAACCCTAATATCTTTGTAGTGTAACAAAGAGTACATTCTTAGGGAAGAATTACTGGAAAAGACTAGAGAAATAAAAAATCCTCTTAAACAACACCGTTTAAGAGGATTTTTTTGTGCTTTTATTGTATGCAATAATCAATTTCAGAAAACCACATTTATAATTGCGGAGATCCCCTTTTTTATTTTTTAAAAGTGAATTTTAAGGGTGTTTTTCCTGCTTTCAAGTTACCATTATAGCTGAACTTTTTGCGAAAAACTACACTTTCGAGTAATAGTTCCAGAACTACTCAAAAGTATCTTTGTAAAAAAACTAAATGTATGAATACTAGGTACAGTAGAAACAGAATCTATATTGACTCAGAAGAGCAAGATACGATTAAGAATACGCCCATATTAATAGGCGGTTGCGGCATTGGAAGCATTATAGCAGAATGTGCTTTACGTATGGGATTTGAAACAATAACAATTGTAGATGGAGATACGGTAACATTACCCAATTTAAATAGAGAAAATTATACCGAAGAAGACATTGGTACAGAAAAAGCAGAAGCTTTAAAGAAAAGATTGTTATCTGTAAATCCAGAAGCAACCATTAACGTACATAATTGTTTTATAACCGAAGATAACATTGAATCAATAATAGGAAACCATAAAATAGCTATTAATGCACTCGACTTTACATCTGATATTCCTTTAAAATTTGATAGTATTTGTGTAGACAAAGGAATACTTGTATTGCATCCTTATAATTTAGGATGGGGTGCATTAGTAGCTGTTATTTCCCCAGAAAGCTTAACCTTAAATTCTATTGCCAAAGAAGAAGAAAACTTTAACGAAGTAAAAATGGTAGAGTATGCTATTGGTTATATGGAATTTTGGGGAAGTCCTCAAAAATGGATTAAAGAGATTATAACAGAAATCGAAAATGAAACAGATGATTTACCATCCCCTCAATTATCTGTAGCATCTTGGTTACTAGCCTCAATGTGTACACATATTTTATTTAACATAGCAACAGAAAAACCTATAAAAGAATTTCCAGAGTTTTATTTATCTACAATTAACAATTAAATAAGCTTATTATTTGTAGCAAAAGAAATAGCTTCGGTAATATTTGCTACTTCAAGCTTATCAAAAAGTTTTTTTCTATGAAATTTTACAGTATCTGGAGAAACAAAAATAGTTTCGGCGATTTCATTTATTTTAAAGCCTCTTGCCGAATATTGTAAAATTTCTTTTTCTCTATTTGTTAATTTTATTTTCTCTTTATTACTCCAAAAACCACCTTCTAAATCATAGGTAAACATATTATTATCTCCTTGCTTGTATATTTTTACATTTCCAGATTTTTGTTCTGTAGAAAGAGAAATAATACAAATGGCCTTCCATATTTTACCTTCGTTACTTAAAAATAAAGGTGTTAATTTCTGATTAATTAATATAGTTTTCCTTTCCTGGTTTTTCAAGTTAAAATCGTAAGAAATTGTGTAAAGAAGACGCTCTTCTAAAGGAAGTTTTTCATAAAAATCGAATCCAGCGGTATTAATTTTTAATAAAAGATCTAAATCTGGTTTTACAACATATTTAAAGTAAAAAGCATAACCCATGTCTTTTACCTCTTCTGCAGTATGTCCACATAAAAATAAAGGATTGTCTGAAACATATTCAAATCCTTTCTTTTCATAATCGATAATATAGATGCTTTTATAAGTTGTTCTAGCAAACGCTTTTATGGGTGCTAGGTAATCTGAGGTCTGTTGGAGCTCATTGTCAGAAATATTATTGACTGTATTCTTCGAAGAGAAGAAGTCATTTACATTCTTGTTCATAAGGTATTTTTTGGAGGCCTGTCACAAATCTAGTAAAAAATCTAATAATGTGAGGAAAAAAACTACACTTTAGTGTAGTTTTTTGATTTACAATAACTTAACTACACTTTTGTGTAATGAAAAAGGTACAAGTCATAGATAGTTTTGAGGATATAAATCTAACCGATATGACTTTCCAAAAAAACTATTTACAGGTATTAACTATAAACGAAACGTTACACTTAGCTGAGTTTGTAGTAAGTGAGAACTTTAAGCATCATACAGGAGATAATAATCCTGATGATTTCTATGCAGATGTAAATTCTATTTATAATGAAGAAGTGAAGTTTTTTGAAAATTCTAAAACATATGTTTCAAAAAATAGAGAAGGGAATATTGAAGGTGCAATCAGAGTTTTAAAATGGAATTACTCAGATGTATTACCAATAGAAAAAATATTTGGGATTAATCCACTACATATAGTTGGAATGTCTCCTTTAAAATCAATATGGCACATAGGCAGATTTGCAATTAAAAAAGAAGCAAGTGATGTCAACCTTTTTAAAAAATTAATGGTTTGTGCTATTGCTCCAATTTGTGAACAAAAAAACTCCGTAGCTTTTGCAGAATGCGATAGCAAACTTCTAAGAGTTTTAAGAATCTTAGGAATAGAAGTAACTGTAATAGGTGAATCTATAAACTATTTAGGTTCAGAAACAATTCCTGTATGTATGTCTTACGAAGGACTAATAGGGTTCTACAATAAAAACAAGCATTTAGTATCTGGTGAAATGCCATTAAACACGCAAAATTATGCAAACCTACCCCAAAGTGTAGTTTTTGATAATCAAAGAACTAACTACCCTTTAGTGTAATAAAAACAGTAAGAGTCTAATATACCTTTGAAGTATAAATAAAAACAGAACCAATGAAAAAAGAGCTTTTAACCTTAGTAATATTATTTGTAAGCATTACCGCTTTTTCACAAGTAACATACAAAGGAATTGTTATAGATGAGGAAAAACAACCGATGCCTTTTGTAAATGTAATTGTGTATGAAACATCAAACAAATCATTAATAAATGGAGTAATTACAGACGATAACGGTGCATTTGATATTCGAGTTAAAAACAAGAAACCCATTTATATAGAAATAAGCTTTTTAGGATATAAAACAATCCAAAAGAATTTTGATAACCAAGAGGATGTAAATCTAGGAAAAATAACAATGTCTCCAGAGTCTAATACACTAGATGAAGTAGTTATTACCAAGAAAAAAGAACTCATTGAAAAACGATCAGATCACTTTGTAATTAACCTTTCGAATCGAAATTTTGTACAAAACTCAAATAGTTGGCAAACGCTTAAAAAAGCACCTTTGCTATCTGTAAAAGAGAATAAAGGATTAGGAATTCTTGGAAAAGATGATGTAACAGTTTACATAAACAATAGAAAAAGTAATTTTTCAGGAGAAGAGCTTACAAATTACCTTAAAAACCTATCTGCAGATAGAATAAGTAAAGTAGAAATTTATACGAGTCCGCCTGCTAGGTTTGATGCTCAAGGAAATGGAGTAGTTAATATTATTCTAAAGCCCAATCCAGAAGAAGGATTAATAGGATCGTGGTCTAACATTTTTAGACAATCGAAATTCACAAACAATAAAACATCAGTAGATCTTAATTATAACAAAGGTAAATGGAATATATATAATTCTACTTGGTTTTCAGAAGGAACAAATTATGTGAGCGAGCAATCAACACAATATTTTCCTAACCAAATAAATACATCTACACACGAAACAGATAGAATAACACCATCTAATACAATTGTAGGAACCAAGTTAGGAATAGATTATAACGCATCAGAAAATCACTTATTCGGATTCTTATTTGATGTAAATTATAACAAACCAGATATAGAAAACAGAACGTATAGTAACTATTTTACAGGAACTATTTTAGATTCGGTAACCACAACAACAACCAATGGAAAACAACGAAAACTGAATTATAATTTCAACCTAAATCATCTTTATAAAATAGATACTCTAGGAAGTACATTAAGCTGGAATGCAAATTATTTTAAGTATGAAAATACACAGAATACACAAAACAATAACTTTTTAAATAATTCAACTCAGCCAAGCTTATTAGGTGTAGATAATTTTAGATCGGATGTAACACAGAAAATAGATAATATTAATCTTAAAGCAGATTACTATAAAGTAATAAATAATGAATGGAATCTAAGTTTAGGAGCACAATATTACCAAACACAAACAGAGAATGAAATTCTTTTAAGAAGATACAATGCAGGAACCTATGTAATAGATCCTACTATAAGTAACCTATTTAATTTTGACGAAAAAGTTACTTCAGCCTATGCTTCTGTGAAATATAATCCAGATCAAATATGGAACTATAGTTTAGGATTAAGAGTAGAACACACAAATCAAACAGGAAATCAAAAAACAACAAATACCATTAATGCAAATGAGTATACCAATGTATTTCCCTCAGCATATCTAAAATATGCGCCCAACAGAAAAAACGTGTTTAGCTTATCGTTAAACAACAGGATTATCCGACCAGGTTTTTGGCAACTAAATCCATTTAGAAATTATGTAACGCCACAAATTTTTTCAGAAGGAAATCCATTTCTAAATCCATCGAGAACCTTTACAACAGAACTGTCGTATGTGTTAAACAGTAAGCACACTTTCATATTTAGCTATAGTAAAGAAAGAGATGTAATAGGACAACTATCTAGAGTATTACCAGACAATGTACTGAGTTATTACAGAGATAACTACGGAGTATATGAAACATTTGGAGGAACATATGTATATAATTTCTCAACAAAAAATGGCCGATTTGAAAGTCAGTTTACAGCAAACGCAAACTATAGAAAATTAACCGCAACTCCAGCTTTTAACGATGCATTTACTAGAGATGGATTAGTGTTAGACCTAAGATCGTATAACTACTATTATTTCTTAAAAGATAAGAGTTTAGAAGCTTGTGTAGACTTTTACTATAACAAGTACGGTCCAATCACTCAAAGCACATTAGCACCAGTTTTTTCAATGGACTTTACATTATCTAAAAGTTTTAATAACTGGTATTTAAGCCTCTTTGTTCAGGATATTTTAAGAACAGACAAGTACAAATTCAATTTAGAAGAAAACACAGGATATAGACGAACTAATGAGAATTATTACGATTCAAGAAGATTAGTATTCTCAGTAAGATACAGTTTCGGAAGAAAAACAGTGAAAAATAAAAGAAATAGAAGAACAAATTCTTCAATCAGAAACAGAGTAAATTAAAAAAACAAGATTATGATTTTAGTATTAACCTACAGTATGTACGAGCAATGTACCGATCCAGTAGTAGACTGGTTATTAGAAGACGATATACCTTTCTTTAAGTTGAATTTAGAAGACTTAGTAACCAAAAAAGTGTCTTACTGCGTAGATGTAATTAACAACGATATTTTAATAGAAGGAAAAAGTATAAAAGACGCTATTGATGTTATTTGGTACAGAAGATTTTATTCAATTTTAGATTATATCCGCTTCGATCCAGACGATACAATTTTAGAACAAGTTAATGAAGAAGCAGATTCAGAAATCAAAACATTTTTAGAGTATTTAAAATACTTCTTTGAAAGTAAAATTATAATGCCACAAATGCCAGCTTATGGCGAAAACAAGCTAATCTTTTTAGATTATGCAAAGAAAGCAGGATTAAGCTGTCCGCAAACAATTGTAACAAATGACAAAGAGGAACTAATTAACTTTTACAATAAAAATAATGGAGGTATTATAAGTAAACCACTATATTTTTCTAACTATTATGTAAAAGGTGAAGAAACGTATTCTATTTACACAACCACTTTTACAGAAGAAATGATAGGGAAAGCACCAGATAAATTCTTTCCAACATTATTCCAAGAAAAAGTATCCTCTATTCATGAAATAAGAATCTTTTATTTAGATGGAAAAATCTTTTCAACAGCTGCAATTACTACTAGCTCAGATAAGAATATAGATATCAAATTAAACTATTACACAGACCATATTCATTGGGTAAACTACCAATTACCTCAAGACATTGAAGATAAGTTACGTGTTTTTATGAAGAGTATTAATCTTAATACAGGTTCTATAGACATTCTAAAAACAGAAGACGGATTTAAATTTATAGAAGTAAACCCAGTAGGACAATTCTTAGCACCAGGTAACTACGGTAATTACTACTTAGAGTATGAAATTAAAAATTGGTTAAAGCATCAATTAGAAAAGTACGGAAGTGTAAAAAAGGTAATAGAATATATTAATTAAACATAAAAATTATGAGAAGTAAAAAATTAAGCCCAATAACAGACGATTGGGAAGTATTAAAAAGAGTTCCCTTGAATTATCATTACATGCACGTTGATCCAACGAATAGTATTCGTGAATTGTATTCAGATGTACGATTTAGCACATCAGCAAAGCATAGGTCATTAAGTAGTTATATCAACTACAGTAATTACAAACCAAACTCAAATTTATTTTTAAGACAAATACTTAAGATCAATGAAAAGAACAGAGTACTTTAAGTTATTTTCCCACAACATACCTGTTAAAGGGAAAGAGAGAAGCGCAATATATAACCTACAACGTTCAGACATCAAATTCATACCAAATAGCTTATTTGATGTATTAGAAAAACTAGAAACACAATCTATAGAAGAGGTTAAAGAGCAAGTTAAGCAAGAAGAAATAATAATTTTCGAAAGCTATATAGAATTTCTCATAAAAAACGATTTTGGATTTTTAACGACAGATCCTCAGGAATATCCAAAAATGTCAATGCAATGGAGAACTCCTAACAAAATTAATACAGCTGTAGTTGAATACGATTTTAACGATCCAGGATATTCTCTACAAGAATTAATTCATCAGTTAGACGATCTTTTATGTACACATATTGAAGTAAGGCTAAAAGTAAGAGACTGTAATGATATCGTAACATTCTCAGAATACACAAAAGATTTAGTGTTTAGATCGGTAAGTTTAATCGTAGAATATGTAGCAGGAGTAGAAGAGGTTACCGAGCATGTTTTTGGAGACAATGAAAAGTTCGATTACATAATAGTTCACAACTATCCTAAGCCAGGGATGTATTCAAAAAAGTTTGAAAATCAAATTAACTACTTAGAAGAGAATATTTACGAAGGCTTACACCAAAGAAACTTTCCAAATAACAACCACATTGTAAACGTAAAATACTTTACAGAATCTCAAAAGTACCATACGTATTATAACAAAAGAATTTGTGTGAATTGGAACGGAGACATGAAAAACTGTTTGTTGCACGCAAGCGATTTTGGAAATGTAAACAGTGTTGCTGTAAAAGATGTAATAGAAAGCAATGAGTTTAAAGAGTTGTGGAATGTAAATCCAGACAGAGTCATAGATTATAGAGAAGACGAGCTTCGCTATAGCAAGTTTTACACACACAGATTAGAAAAAGTAGACGATTATTACTACAAAGTAGCAAACTAAAAAAGTAAACAACATGAAATTTTATCACCAAATAGGCGTAACAGATTGTGGACCAACCTGTATAAGAATGATAGCATCTCATTATGGTAAAGAGTATTCTTTAGAAGAAATAAGAGAGCGTTGTGAAATAACCAGAACAGGAGTTTCATTCTCAGACCTTATTCAAGGAAGTAAAAAACTGGGATTAAAAGCCATGGGGGTAAAAATCACTGTTGAAAATTTAAAGTCAGATGTTCCTTATCCTTTAATACTTCATTGGAATCACGATCACTTTGTAGTATTAGAAAAAATAAAAAACAATGTATTCTATATACTAGATCCAGGACATGGAAAACTAAAACTGAAAGAAGAAGAATTTTTAAAGTTTTGGAGAACAACTGGAGGAAAAGGAATTGCATTATTACTAGAGCCAACAGAAGTATTTTTTGAAGCAGAACCACAAAAAGTAGAAAGCGGAACAAAGCGTGGGTTACAGTTTTTACAATCATATTATAAAACCTATAAAAAACCCATACTAAAGCTAGCAGTTATTTTAGGAGTCACCTCGGTCTTGGCGTTCATTTTTCCAATGACAATTCGATACTTATTAGATGAAGGTGTTCAAAAAAAGAATCTGAATATAGTATGGATGGTGCTCCTTTTTCAAACAGTATTATTTCTAGGGCAAGTAGTTTTTGAATGGTTCAGAGGAGTCCTTCTTATAAAACTAGGAGTAACGGTAAGTTTAAAAATTATTACAGATTTTTTATATAAAATTATAAAACTGCCTATTAAGTTCTTTGATACCCGATTGTATACAGACATCCTTCAGAGGATTGATGAACAAAACAAGATAGAACGATTTTTAAATCACATCATGATTCAATCTGTGTTCACATTCTTTTTAATAATTGCATTGTCTATAGAATTAGCAATCTTAAACACTACAGTTTTCCTAGTTTTCTTAGTACTTAGTATACTATCGGTAGGTTGGATGTTATTCTTCAATAAGAAAAGAGAAAGATTAAATTATATAGCATTTAATAATGAGCTAGAAAACAGAAATGCATTGATTGAATTAATTACTGGAATGACAGAAGTTAAGATTAACAATGCACAAGGAGTAAAAGTATCTGCATGGAAAAAAATACAGTACAAACTACATGATATTAAGCTTCAGGGATTACGAATAGATCAGTTCCAAGAAATAGGAATGAGAGGGTTTAACCACATTAAAAGCATCTTAATAACATTTGTATGTGCATACTGGGTAATTAATGGATCGATGACACTTGGGGTAATGTTAAGTGTAGGATATATACTAGGACAGTTAACAAACTCTTTTGAAACAGTAGTAGACTTTGTACGATCATTACAAGAAGCCAAAATCTCTTTTGATAGAATGGATGAGGTACACCAAAAGGAAGATGAAAACAGACCTTTAATGGTAAAACCTAATGGTATCAAAAACAAAATAGCACTTAACGATGTAAGCTTCAAATATGAAGGAAGTAATGCACCATATATACTTAAAGATATCAATTTAGAAATACCTGTTGGAAGTGTTACAGCAATTGTAGGAGTAAGCGGAAGTGGTAAAACAACCTTAATGAAATTGCTATTGAAATTTTATCAACCAACAGAAGGAAAAATTAACCTAGATCACCTCGACTTTAAAGATGTAAATGCAGACGATTGGAGAGATCAATGTGGAGTAGTATTACAAGACGGACATATTTTTAGTGGAACTATAGCAGAGAATATAGCACTCTCAGATGAAGAACCAGATATGGAACAGTTAGAGTTTGCCGCAAAAACAGCATGCATCTACGATTTCATTCAACGTCTTCCATTAAAATTTGATACCAAAATAGGAAACACAGGATTAGAATTAAGTGGTGGCCAAAAACAACGATTATTCATTGCAAGAGCTGTATATAAAAACCCAGAATACATTTTCCTAGACGAGGCAACTTCAGCATTAGATGCAAATAATGAAAGTATGATCATGAATAACTTAAACCAGTTTTTTAAAGGAAAAACAGTATTCGTAATAGCACATAGATTAAGTACTGTAAAGAATGCAGATCAGATACTGGTTTTAGAAGATGGAAAAGTAATAGAACAAGGAAATCATAAAGTTTTAGTAGAGAACAAGTATAGATACTTCAACCTGGTGAAAAACCAACTAGAACTAGGAGCATAACAATCAATATATAAATAACTAGAAGAGGGAATGCGAAAACCTCTATAAAAAGAAGTAGCAATTAACCTTAAAACAACAACAATTATGAACTTAGAAAGCTTAGACAAATTCGAAGTAATCAATCAAGACGAGTTAGACATCATCCAAGGTGGATTTGCAGCGGCATCAACAGTAGAATCAGAAAGAGATGATTCAGATGTTGAAAGTGGTAAAAAAGATGGGAATGCAGTTATAAAATAAATGAATTCCATTAGTCAATAGAATGTATAAAAAATAGAAAAAATGAAATTAGAAAGTTTAGAAAAATTTGAAGAGTTAAATCAAGAGCACTTAAACACAGTAAAAGGAGGTTTTTACGAAACAATAAGTGAATTAGGAGATCCGGATAGACCTTCAAGAAAAGTAGATTATATAGGGAAGCCAAAGTACGCTTCATTATAAGAAAGCATAGTAATTAAATAACCAATTAAAACAACAACAATTATGAACTTAGAAAGCTTAGACAAATTCGAAGTAATCAATCAAGATGAATTAGACATTATCCAAGGTGGATTTGCGGCAGCATCAACAGTAGAATCAGAAAGAGACGATTCAGATGTTGAAAGCGGTAAAAAAGACGGAAACGCAGTTATAAAATAAGGCTCAGTATGAAATTACTAGAAAATCTAGAGCAATATAATTTATTAAACGATAAGGAATTAAATATTATTCACGGAGGATTTACAGCTATTTCAACTGTAGAATCTACAGGTGAGGATTCAGATTGCGTATCTAAAAAGAAAGGAGATAACTGTATAGATCGATAAGAGATAAACTGAAATATCTAAAGTGAAAGAAAAATATTAGGACAAGTAAAACCTAAGTAAAAAGTAACATTAACTAAATAAAATCGAAATCATGCAATTAGAAACATTAGCAGGCATTGAGATGATGAATCAAGAAGATTTAA
>NZ_CAZEFZ010000005.1:0-48933 GCF_964511145.1 Tenacibaculum amylolyticum | reverse complement strand
ACCTTATGTCAAAACTATAGCTTAAATTTTATTGCTTTTTACTTGTTTTTATCATGGAAATCGCAAGTAAAAACTCCAGAAGCGTATCTAACGCACATTCCTGGGCATTTACCAAAACCTCCATTAATTGTTTGTTGAGTTGATTTGTCTAATACTTTTCCTAAGCTAAAAAGTGTTTTTTTCATTGTTCCACGTTTTTATGATTTATTCTAAAGTAGTGGAAAGAAAAGTTGTTTATAAGAGTGTTTTCAAATCTGTAAGGATTGAATTTATAAGCGTTAGTGTTTCTTTAAAATTACTGTTCTTAGTATTTCACTGAGAAAAATATTAGATCGATTGAGGTATAAAAAAGCTATTTTTCATCGAAAAAAAGATTACTTCACTACATTTCATTTCGTTCGTAATAACGTTATTGTATTTATAGGTCATTGCGAAAAAAATGGAATGTAATGGAGTTTTTGTGACAATCTGTTTTTCTAAAGAGAAATATTACTTCAGCTTTCCTTAAATCATACTCAGGGAAAACTTCGTAGTGTTGTAAATCTTATTCGATACTATGGAAGTTATTTTTGAGTGATAACTAAAACGTAGTTTCATCTTTGTTAAACCTAAAATGTGCTCAAACTGGTAAAATCTTATGAGTTGCAATCATTTTTTAAGTAGGAGAGTTCTTTTTATAACAAAATGCATTTTAAGGAGGTTTTAAAGCTTTTTAAATAGGATAGTGGTATAATTTATCTACCATTTTAAAACAACGGATAAAAACATTGTTTTAAAAAGTCGTTTTTATTAAAATTCTCTATAGTACTCTTGATTTATCATAAGAAAATAAAATACTCTTTTTTTAGCGAAAATTTTGGTTTTCTATTTGAAAAAACAGGTTGTTTTTTGTAAAAAATCGCACTTTAAAAAATTTGATCAAACTGCTTTTTAAAACAGTATAAAAAATTCCCGCTGTTATTTAAAAATAAGTTTCACATAACTAACGGGAATTAAAATGCAGCATATAATTCATTAAAAATGTTCCACGATAAACATTTTTCTATTTACTGAACTTCTAGTTGTTGTTGTGCTACCAGAAAATCGAAACATAATTTTTCTAATCTATTCCCATTAACCGTTGCGTCCCATACTCCATGTCCTGCGCCTTCTAACGGATAAAATTCATAAGCAACTCCTGTATTGTTATACGTATCTCTTAGTTTTTCTGCTTCTTCAAACAATACTGTAGGGTCTTCTGTTCCGTGAATAATGATAATTGGTGCATCGTTAGTATCAAATCGTTCTCTTCCGTATAAATCATTCAATACTTCTACAGTTACGCCGCTTCCCCAGAAATCTAAAATGCTATGCACTTTTGTAGCTTGGTTTAAGTTTGTTGTTGCTAATGTTGGATCTATTGTTGTAGAAATTTCATCTCTGTAATCTTCTGCATCTGTAACTCCTAACATAGTTGCTGTTACTGCTCCTGCCGATCCGCCACCTACAGTCATATAATCAGTATTGATATTATAATTAGCAGCATTAGCAAATACCCAACGTAATGCTGCTTTTGCATCTCTACTTGCAGGATATAATGCTAAAAATTGATTGACATTTACCATTGTTGGGTCTAAGTTGTTTTCAGCAAAAGTTACCCAGTTTTGTGGAACTGTTCCTAAATTTCCCTGTATTCTGTAATCGATAGAAAATGTTACCCAACCTCTGGAAGCAAAGTAATTTGCTAGATTAACTATTTGAGGTGCTTCTTTAGAACCAGAAGTAAATCCTCCTCCATGAATTAGCAACATTGCGGGTCTGTTATTAGAAGTATTGTCTGGAACATATGCATCTAACACAAGATTCATTGTTGTTGCGTTTGAACTATTTAATGTTTCATGACTCAATCCTTGAGCGTATACTATATTTCTAGTAACCGTTACTGTATACGTTTCATTTTCAGTTACTACAGGTGTTCCTGTTTCTTCTGGAATTTCTATAGTATTATCGTTACTACAACTTGCTATAAAAAACAATATGCTTACTGTAAAAAAGAGTTTTTTCATGGTAAATATTTAATCTTTAGACTTTTATTTATTCCTATGGTTTAATTCTTTTTTAAGTTTTTTTTAAGATATCGATGGTTTTCCTAGCTTTTATGTGACTTTTTAATCATTTCCTAATCTAAAGAAATAGAAGATTTCGTAAATTTATATGTATTCAAAAACAGCTTATTATGTCAATATCAGATTTATACACTAGTGGAAAGCACAAACAAGAAATGGGGCATTTTGCAAGTATTGTAAAAGTGGCTATAGTAGATGGAATTATTACTGATGGGGAACAACAGTTATTAGACAGAACCGCTAAAAAATTAAATATCAGCGAAGAAGAGTACAAAGCAATTCTTAAACATCCTGAAAAATATCCGTTAAATCCACCAATTAGTTATGATGAAAGTATAGAACGCTTGTATAGAGTAACTAAAATGATTTTTGCAGATGGTCATGTAGATAAGAATCAAGTGATTTTACTACGTAAAACTGCCATTGCATTAAGTATTCCTTTAGATAATGTGGAAAAAGTAGCAGATGAAGCTATTCATCTGGTTATGAACAACAACGATTTAGATGATTTTACAGCTGCTATTAAAAATGTAAATGCTGTGTAATGCATACTAAAAACCTATTTTACTAGTTTATCATTTTAGACTAATCCCTTAAAAATATGGTTTTAAAAAAAGTTTCTTTAGTAGTTTGTATACTACTTTCGGTTAGTTTATTTGCTCAAATTCAAGAGCAAAATAAATGGGAAATTGGAGTAGGTGTGGGGATTGTAAAATTTTCTGATGAAAATGCTGCTTTTATTGGCGATAAACATCTTGTACAAATTCCTAGATTGAATTTAACTGTTCCTATTTCAGAAAGCTTAACAGTAGATGGTGCTATGTCTTTCAACACTTTTGGTGTTGGTTTCATAGAAAATTCGGCGAAGTATTTTTCTATGGACGCTTCTTTGCGTTATAATTTTAGAAGTTTGTCTGAACAAATTGTTCCTTATGTATTTGCTGGTGCTAGCTTGGTAGATTCTGAATTAAAAATGACTCCTACATTTAATCTTGGAGCAGGAGCTACTTATTGGATTACTAAAAACTTTGGAATCAATTCTCAACTTTACTATAAATATTCACTAGAATCGTTTGAAAGTATGCGTTCGCACATTCAAATTACTGGTGGCATTGTCTTTTCTTTTGATGGCGGTAGTTTGTTTTCTGGTGGAAGAAGTTCCTCTTCTGTAGGCGGTGCTTGCTTTCATAATCCAAATAAGTAGTTTTATAAAAACTATAATGATTTCATTATACTACGTCATTACAAAGCGTTCCCTGAGGATGATCGAAGGAAAGCTGAAGTAATCTTACTTTTAGAAAATAGATTGCCGCAAAAACTTCATTGTATTTCGTTTTTTCGCAATGACATTTTTAATTGGTAATAACTTTCGGTAGCTAAGATTTCCAATAATCTATCTACTTTTTATATAGACTTCCTTAGTACATGAAAAAAACATCTTTTCAATCTACATAACTAAAATACAACACTTTACTTAGACATATATTTATCGTGTCACCTCGATCGGAGTCGAGAGGTTTTCATTAAAATCACTAATAATAACAAGGTTTCGACTGCGCTCGACTTGACAGCGAAAAATTATTTTTAAGATTTTTGTCATGTACTTAAATAGACTTCCTAAAAAGTATATAACAAACCGTTTGTTAATCTGTATTGTTCTTTAGGAACTCCTAGTACAGGAAATTCATCATACTGATAGGTAAAATTGGTTGTAAAAGAGAAATTTTTAAAGATTCCTAAAGCAATGGTAGTTTGACTAGATATTCTAAAATCTGAAAACATATCAAATCTAGGTTGAAAATAGGTAGTACTTACAATTGTGATCTTTTTTTTAGGAAATAAACTCATAGAAAAATATGAGCTACTTCTCCAGTCTTTATTTAGTGGCTCTGTATCTGAATTCAATTCTTCGTACTCATACATTGCTAAAGTTCCTAAATAAAACTTATAATTCTCCAATTTAGACAGTTTAAAGCGAAAACCTGCTCCAACTAAACCTCTGAGTCGTATCGCTGAAATTTCGTCTCTCTGAGACTGTAAAAACGACTCTACAGCGATTTTTGGGTGAAATCTATAGTTATACCTTAGATGTTGTGAAGATCTGCTTACAAACTTCTTAGAATTGGCTTCTCTAAAATTGAAATCGTTTATAAAAAGCCATAAATGCTTTTTCTTTTTGTATTGAAGACGTATTCTGTTAGAAATTCCAAAAATGGTGTTTTTGTTTTTTATCAAATGTAAATCCAATCGTGCAAATCCAGACCAACCTGTAGTATCGGTTACTCTTCTTAAATTTTCTATGTTAATGATTTGAGATTGTAATAGGAAAGGGAATAGTAATACAAATAGTAAGCTTGCTTTTTTCATGTTCTTTTTCTTTATGTTTCCTTGCAGTTTTTCAAAAATCAAGGTTCACAAAAATTATTTTTATAACACAAAGAAACAAAATCTTAGTTTTCTTGAAAAAACAAAGCGTAATTAAGAAGTTTTAGGTTTCTTAATTACGCTATTTTATAAGTCATTAACTAAAATCTTGTCATTGTGATTGAGATTCCTAAGCCTTAGTAAAGAGTACAAAAGAAGCAATCTGCTTATTTACAGATTACTTCACTGCACTTTGTTTCGTTCGTAATGACGTTATATATTTATTTTAGGTTGTTAACCTAAGTTAGCTATAGCATTTTTTATTCTAGTAATAGTAGCTTCTTTACCAATCATATTCATAATTTCAAACAAATCTGGCCCCGCTAATTTACCAACTAAACTTAAACGTAAAGGTTGCATTACTTTTCCGAAACCAATTTCTTTAGAAGTAATCCATCCTTTTATATCATTCTGAGCATTTTCTACAGAAAAGTCTTCAATTCCTTCAATAATAGTAACTAATTCTTCCATTAAAGCTGGCGTGGTTTCTTTCCATTGCTTTTTAGAAGCTTTTGCATCGTATTCTGTTGGATCTTGGAAGAAGAAGTTTGATAATTCCCAAAAGTCTTGTACAAAAACAGCTCTTTCTTTAATTAATGAAACTACTTTTTGAACAAAGTCTGTATTTGAAGTAACTCCATTACTTTCTAAAATTGGTAAAAATAAATCTGTTAATTCTTCTTCAGATTTTTGTTGCAAATACTGTTGGTTGAACCATTTTGTTTTATCTGGACTAAACTTTGCTCCAGACTTACTTACTCTTGCTAAATCGAATGCTTCGATTAACTCTTCTAAAGAAAATAATTCTTGTTCTGTTCCAGGGTTCCAACCTAATAAGGCTAACATGTTGATAAAAGCATCTGAAAAATAACCATCTTCTTTATATCCACGTGAAACATCTCCTGTCTTTTCATTTGTGTATTCTAAAGGGAAAACTGGGAATCCTAATTTATCTCCATCACGCTTGCTTAATTTTCCTTTTCCTACTGGTTTTAGAATTAATGATAAGTGTGCAAATTTTGGTGCTTCCCATCCAAAAGCTTGGTATAGCAATGTATGTAGTGGGAGAGAAGGTAACCATTCTTCACCTCGAATAACATGCGAAATTTGCATTAAATGATCATCTACAATATTTGCTAAATGATACGTTGGCATTCCATCTGATTTGAATAGCACTTTATCATCTAACGTATTTGTATCAATCTTTATAGTTCCTCTTACTTCATCTTGCAAAATCAATGTTTCATCTTGTGGTGTTTTAAAACGAACCACATATTTTTCTCCTGCATTAATTTTTTCTTGTACTTCTTCTTCAGATAGTACTAATGAGTTTACTAATTTTCCTTTTGCTCTATTATGCCAGTTGTAGATAAATGTTTTTCCTTCTGCTTCATGTTCTTTTCTAAGTGCATCTAATCCTTCTGGAGTATCAAAAGCATAATATGCCCAACCTTTTGCTAATAATTCTTCCGCATATTGTTTGTATAAATCCTTTCTTTCAGATTGTCTGTATGGACCAAATTTTTCGTTTTTTCCTGGTCCTTCATCAAAAGGAATATTACACCATTCTAGTGCATCTATAATGTACTGTTCTGCATTAGCAACATAACGTGTTTGATCTGTATCTTCTATACGTAAAACAAAAGTTCCGTTATGTTTTTTTGCAAATAAATAATTATACAAGGCAGTTCTTACACCTCCCATGTGTAAAGGTCCGGTAGGACTTGGTGCGAAACGCACACGAACGTTTTCAGACATTTTTTATTTTTTTAAAGCGCAAAGATAGCTCTTAAAGGGAAAGCAAAAAAGAGAAATTAGTATACAAAAAAAGGTTCCATGTGGAACCCTTTTTATGACTATCTGAACAAGAGTGTATTATAACTTGTAATACACACCTACAGACAATGCTGGAGATTTAGGAACTCTCCTTCCTCCCAAGGCTCCTCCCAGACCTAAATTAGCTCCAAAGTTTTTATTTATTTCTCCTATAAATTTTAATCCGAAAGCTGCATAACTCTGATTATTAACATATAATCCAGTTAATGTATTTGTAACAGGAATTACAGCTTCTCCATTTTGGAATGATGCTACTCCGTCTAAAAATCCTGCAACCCATAACCAATCTGCTGCTTTGTATCCTAATTCTCCTCCTAATTTATAGGCAGAACTGTATTCATTTGTTCTAATATCTACTCCAGTAAATGCTTGGATATACCAACTATTAAATCCTCTACCAATAGAAACAATTGGAGTGAATGTCCATGCATCATAACCTGTTCTTAAACCTGATGCTGCATTAAAAGTTCCTGTATTTGCTTCTACTGTTAATTGACCAGATACTAACCATTTTTTATTTAAAAAGTTATGCTTAATTCCTAATTGAACGTTTCCTAAAGATGTTAACGATTCTTCTGTTGTAATTGGTGTAGCTGTTGCAGTTACCAAATCGTTAGATGCTACAAGTTTTAAAGGTAAATTCGCTATTAAAGTGGTTTTATCAGATAAACCATATTCTGCATACAATTGCAATGTATTATCACTGATTTCTCTTTCTGAACTATAATCTGGATTTCCATATAATTCAGAATACTTAGGAATGGTAGTAAAAGTTAATTGCAAATATGCTTCTCCTTTTTTTTGTGTCCAAGGACTTTGTGCATATGTACTTAACGAGAGTGTAAAAAGTAAAAAATAAACTAGTTTTTTCATGTTTTAAATATTTAAGGTCTTAGTTTGTCTTTTTAAGTAATCCTTACAGGAATTATTTATAAAATTTTATGATTTTATTTCAAGCACTCTAAGTCAATCAACTGTAGTTTAGAGTTTTTATTATTTTTTTAATTAAATTATTTAAAGTTTTACTTTTTTATAATGATTTTAAAAAAATATAAATCAATATTTTATTTTTTAAAGAATCGTTAAATGAATAAATTAAAAATTAATAGATTATGTGGTTAAAAACATCCAAAATTCAAATAGTTTTATAGAGATTGAAATGTTTTAAGTTAAAGTATTACTTTAATATTTACTATGTAGGAGAACTTTGTATAGTTGTATTTTCAATGAGGATACATAAAATACAGATCTTTTCTAGAAAATACTTTTAACAAAGTATTTAAAGCATTCTAAAATACTAAATAAATTATCAATTTTAGGTTAAATAATTATTGCATTTATCTTAATAAAAAAAGCTGCTCATTAGAGCAGCTCAATTTTTTCTCAACATCAAAAAAATAATTGTTAGTTAAAAGAACCTATACAGCACTTTCCATTTCTAACAATTCCTATACAAACTTCATCTGCTGGGCTTTCTAAACCACAAGGTCCGCCTTCAAAGCCTACAAAGCCTCTTCCATGGTCACATCCTGTTACCATACATTCTGTAGATCCACCAAAAAAGCCACCTTTAATTTTCTTTTGATCTTTTCTTGATAAAATTGTTGCATTTGCGATTTTTGATAATTTGGTTTTCATAATTTATGAATTTTAAAGATTATGTGATTACGGGGTTCGGTTAAAGTTAACCATTAATCAGTTTTGTTTGACTTTGAGCTTCTTTTTTAGCTTATTTTTAACAAAAGACACTTCTTTTAAGGAATTTTCAAATCTATTTGCTAGCATAAATTATTTAACTTTACATAACAAGCATACGTTATGAGTAATTTTAATCAAATAGAGCAGAAGCTACAGCAATTCAGTAAAAAATATTATACCAATGAACTTATTAAAGGAAGTATTTTATTTTTTTCATTAGGACTTATATATCTTTTTATCACACTTTTTATAGAATATTTTCTTTGGCTTTCGCCAGCGTATAGAACAGCACTTTTCTGGCTTTTTATTATCGTTGAAGTTGGATTGTTAGCTCGTTTTATCTTTTTCCCATTATTTAAATTATTTGGTTTAAGAAAAGGTATTTCACAAGAAAATGCTTCAAAAATTATTGGATCTCATTTTCCTGAAGTAAAAGATAAGTTGCTAAATATATTACAGCTAAAACAAACCAATCAATCTTCTGAGCTTTTATTAGCAAGTATTGAGCAAAAAGCAAATGAATTAGTTCCTGTTCCTTTTTCAAAAGCTATTAATTTTTCAGTGAATGTAAAGTATACAAAATATTTACTCATTCCTCTTGTTATATGGTGTATTGCTTTTATATCTGGTACTACTCATAAATTAAATGAAAGCTTAGATAGAGTAGTGAACCATAATTTAGCTTATTTGCCACCTGCTCCGTTCAGTTTTAATTTAACCACTAACAATTTAGAAGTAATTCAAGGAAAGCCTTTGACTGTTTATATTGAAGCAAAAGGAGAAGTTATTCCGAACGAAGCTAAAATTCATTTTAACGATCAAGAATATTATTTAGAAAATAATGGAGGTGGTTTATTCTCATATACGTTTGATGCTGTTAATAATCCTATTCAATTTTTCATTGAAGCAAATGGTGTTAAGTCTCTTAATTATCAAGTACATATTATTAAAGTTCCAAGCATACAAAATATTAGTATGCAAATGTCATATCCTTCATATTTAAAGAAGAAAAATGAAGTTTTACCAAATGCTACAACTGTGACTGTTCCACAAGGAACATCTGTAAAATGGTTAGTTTTAACTACTGAAACAGAATCTGTTAATTACACAGACAAAACTAATAATAATGATTTCGAAAAAGATAAAAAAGATGAATTTAGCTACACAAAGAAAATTTTAAAACCCACAGATTATCAAATCAGCACTTCTAATACGAAATTAAAAGATTATGAAAAACTTCAATTTTCTATCAATGTAGTTAATGATGAATTTCCAACTATTAATGTAAAATCTAATATAGACAGTGTTTCTCGTGGTCCTGTATATTTTGCTGGTCAAATAGCAGATGATTATGGATTCAAAAAACTAGAAATGGTGTATTATGATATTCAGAATCCTCAACAACAAAATATCAAGCCAATTTCAATTACAAAAGAATCTATTCAAAGCTTCTTTGCTCAATTTCCAGATAATTTAGATCTAAAAGAAGGAGTAAACTATGAGTTCTTTTTTAGAGTATTTGATAACGATGGTATTAATGGAAGCAAAAAAGCGCTCAGTAAAAAGTTTTCATATAGACAAAAAACAGAGGAAGAAGTAGAGACAGAACTACTACAAGAGCAACAAAATTACTTAGAAAACATTCAAAACTCTTTAGATAAACAACAAAAGAGTAAGCAAGATTTAGAAAAGATTCAATTCGATTTACAGAATAAAAAGAATATGAATTGGAATGATCAAAAGAAAATTGAAGATTTAATAAAGCGCCAGGAGCAATACAAGCAGATGATGCAGCGTCAAACAGATAAATTACAAGAGAATTTTTCTGAAAAGAAGGAAGAAAATGAAAGTCTTCAAAAGAAAAAAGAGAGTTTACAAAAGCGAATAGAAGAATTAAAAAAGCTTGAAAAACAACAAAAACTATTAGATGAGCTTAAAAAGATGGCTGAAAAGCTAAATAAAGAAGACCTTCTTAAAAAGACTAAAGAATTAGCACAGCAAAATAAACAACAAGAAAAAAGTTTAGAACGTGTATTAGAGTTAGCTAAACGTTATTATGTAGAGCAAAAAATGAATCAAATATCTGATAAATTAGACGAGCTTTCTAAAAAACAAGAAGAATTAAGCAAAGAAGAAACTCCTAAAAAAGAAGATCAGAACACTCAAGAAAACGAAACAGATAAAGAAAGTGATAAAAAAGATTCTCAAAAGAAAGACGCTAAGGAAGCTCAAAAAGAAATTAAAGAGCAGTTTAATGACATAAAAAAGGATTTAGAAAACTTAAAAAAGGAAAACCAAAAGCTAAAAGACCCTATGGATATTCCTAAAATGGATGATTTAGAAAAACAAACAGAAGAAGAATTAAACAAAGCACAAGAGAATTTAGATCAACAACAAGACAGTAAAGCAAAGCAAAATCAGAAAAAAGCTTCTAAAAAAATGCAACAAATGAGTCAGAAAATGCAACAATCTATGCAAATGATGAGTAGTGAAATGGAAGAAGAGAATATGGAAGACTTGCGTAAAATTGTAGAAAACTTAATTACTTTCTCATTTGATCAAGAAAAATTAATGGAGTGGTACACTGGTTCTAGTTCATCACATCCAGATTTTGGAAATAAATTAAAAAAACAATATCAATTAAAAGGATACTTTGAACATATAGATGATAGTTTATTTGTTTTATCAATGCGTGTTCCTGATATCAGCTCAGAAATTCAAGATCATTTAGCGAATGTACATTACAACTTAGATCAATCTTTAGAAAACTTTACTGAAAGTAGATTCAGAAATGGTACTTCAAACCAACGTTATGTAATGACTTCTACAAATGAAATGGTAGATATGTTAAGTAATACTTTAGACGCTATGCAAAACCCTAAACCAGGAAGTGGTACTGGAAAAGGTAAAGGTGGAGAATCATTTAGTCTACCAGATATTATTCAAAAACAAAAAGGTTTATCTGAAAAAATGAAACAAGGTATGCAACAAAAAGGAAAAGATGGTAAACCTAAAGATGGAAAAGACGGTAAAAAAGGAGATAAAGATGGTAAACCTGGGCAACAGGGAGAAAGCAGACAAAGTGAAAGTGATGATTTAAATGGTGAATTATATCAAATTTATAAAGAACAAAACCAATTAAGACAACAGTTACAAGACGCAATTGGTAAATCTGGTAACAATGGAAAAGCTAAAAAAGCTTTAAAAGAAATGGAACAGTTGGAGAATGAGATTTTAGAAAAAGGTTTTAACCAAGGAACTATTCAAAGAATGCAACAATTAAACTATGAATTATTAAAATTAGATAAAGCAACTTTTGAACAAGGGAGAGAGCAAAAAAGAAAATCGAATACGAACTTGATTCAATACAATAAAAACAAAGCAAAAGAGCTAAACTTTAAAAAGCTTTTCTATAATCAAACAGAAATCTTAAACAGACAATCCTTACCTTTACGCCAGAATTACAAGAAGAAAGTTCAAGAATATTTTAATCAGAATTCAGACAAAAACAAGTAATGATTGCATTTAATTACGAGACAGATTTCCAACTTTTAGACGAAGAAAAAACATCGAATTGGATAATAGATTGCATAGAAAAAGAAACTTTTGAAGTTGGTGAAGTCAACTATATTTTCTGTGACGATACTTATTTACACAAAATAAATGTAGAGTTTTTACAACACGATACTTTAACCGATATTATTAGTTTTGATTATACATTAGGAAAACTAGTAGGAGGAGACATTTTTATTTCTATTCAAAGAGTAAAAGAAAATGCAGCAGAGTTCAAAGTATCTTTTGAAGAGGAATTACACAGAGTCATTATTCACGGAATTCTACACTATATGGGATTCAAAGATAAAACAGACGAAGAAAAACTATTGATGCGAGACAAAGAAAATAGTTGTTTAAAAACCTTAAATTTGTAGTCGGTTCCACGTGGAACCGACTTTTTTATTTTTACTAAAAAACAAAATATTCTATTATATATATGAGTTTATTCACAACAACTTACGACGTTATTGTAGTAGGAGGAGGACACGCCGGAAGTGAAGCAGCAGCAGCTAGTGCAAATATGGGAGCTAAAACTTTACTCATTACAATGAACCTACAAAACATTGCTCAAATGAGTTGTAACCCTGCTATGGGTGGTATTGCTAAAGGTCAAATTGTAAGAGAAATTGACGCGCTAGGTGGTTATAGCGGTATTGTAACAGACAAAACTGCAATACAATTTAAGATGCTTAATAAGTCAAAAGGACCTGCTATGTGGAGTCCAAGAGCACAATCTGATCGTATGCAATTCGCTGAATGTTGGAGAAATTTATTAGAACAAACAGAGAATTTAGACTTCTATCAAGACTCTGTTAATGGTTTAATATTCGAAGAAAACACCATCGTTGGAGTAAAAACAAACTTAGGTTTAGAAATAAAAGCTAAGACTGTAATTGTTACCGCAGGTACTTTTTTAAACGGATTAATCCATATTGGAGAGAAAACTTTTGGTGGTGGAAGAGCAGGAGAAGGAGCTTCAACTGGAATTACAGAAGATTTAGTTACGAAAGGTTTTGAGTCGGGTAGAATGAAAACAGGAACACCTCCAAGAGTAGATGGACGTTCTTTAGACTACTCTAAAATGACAGAACAACCTGGAGATAATTCACCAGAAAAATTCTCATACCTTCCAACAACAAAAGCACTAACAGAACAACGCTCTTGTTATTTAACTTATACCAATCAAAAAACACACGATTTATTACGTGAAGGATTCGATAGATCTCCAATGTTTAATGGTAGAATTAAATCAACTGGACCTAGATATTGTCCTTCTGTAGAAGATAAAATAAACCGTTTCGCAGAAAAAGATAGACATCAAATTTTTGTTGAACCTGAAGGATGGAATACTGTAGAAATCTATGTAAACGGTTTCTCAACATCGCTTCCAGAAGATATTCAAGACAAAGCTATTCGTTCTATCCCAGGTTTTGAAAACGTAAAATTCTTCAGATATGGTTATGCTATTGAATATGATTATTTCCCTCCAACTCAATTAAAACATTCTTTAGAAACTAAATTAATTGAGAATTTATTTTTTGCTGGACAAATAAACGGAACAACAGGATACGAAGAAGCAGCAGCACAAGGTTTAATGGCAGGTGTAAATGCAGCATTAAAAACACAAAACAAAGAACCATTTATACTTAAAAGAAGTGAAGCATATATTGGAGTTTTAATAGATGATTTAATAACAAAAGGAACAGAAGAACCATACAGAATGTTTACTTCAAGAGCTGAATACAGAACCTTATTAAGACAGGATAATGCAGATTTAAGACTTACACCTAAAGCTTATAAAATAGGTTTAGCTTCAAAAGAACGAATGGATAGAGTAGAAGCTAAAGAACAAAAAACAGCAGATGTAATTGAATTCTTAAAAGAATTGAGCGTTAAGAAAGAAGAAGTAAATCCAATTTTAGAAGCAAAAAACCTTGCACCTATTAATCAATCTATGAAACTTTATAAGATTGCAGCAAGACCACAATTAGCATTCGAAGATTTACTTACTATAGAAAAAGTAAATGATTACATCTACACAAACAACATCGATAAAGAGATAATAGAACAAGTAGAAATTCATTTAAAATATTCTGGATATATCGCAAAAGAAAAAAGCAACGCAGATAAATTAAACAGATTAGAAAATGTTCCAATCCCTTCTAATTTTGATTACACAAAAGTAAAATCTCTTTCTTACGAAGCCAGAGAAAAACTTACAAAAATAAAACCAACGAGTATTTCGCAAGCAAGTCGAATTAGTGGAGTTTCTCCAAGCGATGTCTCCGTTTTACTCGTATATATGGGTAGATAAAAAACCTAAATAAAAAAACGTTCCATGTGGAACGTTTTTTTATTTTTACACCAATTTTAAAATTGTTCCACATGGAACACTAAGTATTTTAATCATCTTGTTCCACATGGAACATTTATAAAATTTAAGTATTGATCACCCAAGAAAACTTAACAAAAGGTTTACAAGAATATATTACCACTAAAGACTATTCGTTAACTAAAGAGAAATTTAAACTAGAGTATAATAAAGAATTCGATCTTTTAGTAACCAATCCTATTCCTAAAAATTTAGGTAAGTATTATCAATTTGATGAATATATTTCTCACACTGATAGTAAAAAATCCTTACTCGATAAAGTATATCAAACTGTAAGAAATTACACATTACAAAAAAAACTAAAGCTTATAAATTCATTACAAACCAAAGAAAAATCAATTTTAGATATTGGATGTGGTACTGGTGATTTTTTACTTACCTGCAAAAAAGATGGGTGGAAAACTTTAGGTATAGAACCTAATAAAAAAGCGCAAGATATTTCTAAAACTAAAAACTTAGTTATTAAAGAAACCATAGAAGAATTATCCAATGAAAAATATGATGTAATAACACTATGGCATGTTTTAGAACATGTGCCAAATTTAATTGAGTATATTCACACTTTAGAAAAATTATTAAAAGAGGAGGGAAGGTTAATAATTGCTGTTCCTAATTTTAAAAGTTACGATGCTAAACATTATAAAAATTATTGGGCTGCTTTTGATGTACCAAGACACCTTTGGCATTTCTCACAAAAAAGTATTTCGAAATTATTTAGTAGCGTAAATATGGAAGTCATAAAAACACTTCCAATGAAATTTGATTCCTATTATGTTTCTCTTCTTTCAGAAAAATACAAAAGAGGCTATATGAATCCATTTTTTTCATTTTTTGTTGGTTTATGGTCAAACTTTAAAGCGAAACAAACAAATGAGTACTCATCTTTGATTTATATCATAAAAAAATTAAATTAAAACACTTTAAGGATATTACTCATACTAAGATATAGAAATACCTTAGTAAAAAATTAAAACCCTTTAAAACGTCTGTTTTAAAGGGTTTATTAATAAATATAAATTATTTATTTTTTATTTATTATAATTTTTAACTATTAAGTAAAAAGACTCCAAAAATCGCAACCATAAAATAAATTGCTAACGTTTTTGCTCCTTCATAATCTTTTGCTAAACGTTGACCAACTAATAATAAAATTAAACTTACTGCAGCTAATTCTGCTCCTAATAAAGCAAAATCTTTTTGACCTGTTGTTATTAAATGAAAAACTCCTACAAACATTAATGCCCCTGCTAAAATTTCAATTACTAAAATTATTGCTAACAATGGTGCAACAAAATTTTTAAGTGGTGAGTTTTTAAAGTGTTCTTTAATAAAAGATAAATTTCCCTTCCAATCTGTTACTTTGTCAAAACCAGATTGTAAGAAGGTAACTATTAAAAAAAGAAGTAATAAAATTTCTGTAGCGTGCTTTTGTAATAAATCCATAAAGTTTCGTTTGTTTTGAGTAAAATTAACACAATTTGTAACAAATTAAAAAATTTGCGTCGTATAAGTATCTATAAATGGTTTAAATGGTATATTTAAACATAAATCAACTTAAAAAAATAAACTATGGTAATTTTAGCTCCTATTGCATTTATTGGTTTTATATTATTAATATCTGCATTCTTTATTGTGAAACAACAAACCGCTGCTATTGTAGAGCGTTTTGGTAGATTTCACAGCATTCGACAGTCTGGTTTACACTTAAAAATTCCTTTGGTAGATAGAATAGCAGGGAAATTAAGCTTAAAAATTCAGCAATTAGATGTTATTGTAGAAACTAAAACATTAGACGATGTATTTGTTCGTTTAAAGATTTCTGTGCAGTATAAGGTAATTAAAGACAAAGTATACGATGCTTTTTATAAACTAGATTATCCACATGATCAAATTACAAGTTATGTTTTTGATGTAGTTCGTGCCGAAGTACCAAAAATGAAACTAGATGATGTCTTTGTTAAAAAAGATGATATTGCAATTGCTGTTAAATCTGAATTAAACGATGCTATGACAGAATACGGTTATGACATCATTAAAACGCTTGTAACAGACATTGATCCTGATGCGCAGGTAAAGGCAGCAATGAACAGAATTAATGCCTCAGAACGCGAGAAAATCGCTGCACAATACGAAGGAGATGCTCAACGTATCTTAATTGTAGAAAAAGCGAAAGCTGAAGCAGAAAGTAAGCGTTTACAAGGACAAGGTATTGCAGACCAACGTAGAGAGATTGCGAGAGGTTTAGAAGAGTCTGTAGAAGTTTTAAACAAAGTTGGTATTAACAGTCAAGAAGCATCTGCTTTAATCGTTGTAACACAACATTATGATACATTACAGTCTATTGGTGAAGAAACGAATAGTAACTTAATATTATTACCTAATTCTCCACAAGCTGGTAGCGATATGTTAAACAATATGGTAGCTTCTTTTACTGCAAGTAATCAAATTGGTGAAGCAATGAAAAAGGCTAAAAACAAAAAGAAGCCAGATTCAGAAGAATAATAAAAAACAAAAATCCCGAGATTAATTCTCGGGATTTTTTTATGCTATAAAATATAAATAGAGTTTTATTTACTCTTTAGTTTCTTCTTTATTTTCCTCTTTGGTTGCATCTTTAAACTCCTTAATACCTGAACCTAATCCTTTCATTAATTCTGGTATTTTCTTACCACCAAATAATAATAATATTACAACAAGAACTATTACTATTTGATAACCTCCTGGAATTCCTAAAAATATTGTTAGTGCATTCATCTTTCAAAATTTATATGATACAAAGATATTAAAAAACTATTAGTCTTGTTGCTCAATTGTACCGCCAATAACCTTTTTTTCCGTTAAAAATTCTGGAGTTCCTCTATAAAATATTGTACCTCCAAAAGTAACTTTAGCATCTAAACTTTCGCCTGCATTTATCTCTGCTTTAGCTCCAGATCCAACTTTTACTACAGACATATTAGTTGTTTCAAGGTTATACCCATGATAAGTTGCTGCTAAGTCTAATTTAACAGTTTCATTTTTTGTTGTTCCAGATAGTTTTAAAACTCCTCCAGAAGAACCTTTAACAGTTAAATGCTTTGTGTTAACAACCATATTTACAAAAGCTCCTTCTTGTGCTTTTACTTCTATATGTCCTTGTTCTATAGCTTTACTTGTAAGTGTAACACCTTCATTTACATCTATAACAGAAATGTCCTTATTAAAATATAACGTTATTTTTACATCTCCTTCTGCCATTGTTTCTGGAAACCTTAGTGTTAACTTAAGTGTTTTATTTTTAAGTTTAACTTTTACTTTTTCAGCTTTTTTACCTGAAATAATCAGCTCCTGTTTATCTGATTGAATTAATTCTATATCGATACCATTGTACACTTTTAAGGTCTCGAAATCATTTAAACTCATTGTAATATTGTCTTGGGCAAACAGCATAGTTGTACCTAAGAAAAATAATAATAGTATTTTTTTCATTTTCAAGGGATTTGGTAGTTAATTGAATTAACTAAAAATATTGGTTTATAGTATAAATGAGAAGTTAAAATTTCATTTCTGTAAAGCCTTTTGTCTTTACTAGTTTTCCTTTTTTAGGATTTTTGATCACTCTAAATAATCCATATATAAAAAGTAAAGTTATTAAACCTCCAACAACTAAACTTCCTATAGGACCTAAAAAATCTGCTACAATAACTAGTATCTTTTTGAAAAGGTTTCTTCTACCAGAAGAATTAACAGCTTCACCACTAGCTAATCGTACAGCAGCTAAATATAAAACTGTTGTTAAAAAACCAGAAACTAAAACTCCAAAACCTAAAGGTTGCGCTTGTTTAAGTAATGAATAATCTTTTATTTCTACTCCTTTGAGGTTCGATAAAAAGAATTTTTTAATCTCTTCATAGTTATCTATATCTAAATCTAGCGTTATTTCATCTGCTTTAGTGTCTTTAAATTCAAATTGTAGAGCTGAATCTGTATCAATAAAAATTAATTCTTCTAAGTCTTCGTAACGAATTATATCTGCCTTACTAAATTCTCTATCAGCAACCAATTTATCTACATTTTCTTCTGAATTTACTTCTAGTAGCCAGATTAACTTCTCTTCGGTAATTAAATACTTCGTTTTTCCCTCAGATTGAGAGATTTTCCATTTTTTCATAGTTTATTATTTAATGCTCTATCAAATCAAAATCTAAATGCTTACGTTCAAGATCTGTATGTTTTACTTTCACTTTTACAGGATCTCCCAATTGAATGATAGCTTGTGTAACTTGTCCAACTACTGCATATTGTTTTTCATCAAAGATGTAATAATCATCTTTAATATCTCTAATACGCACCATTCCTTCACACTTATTCGTTAGAATTTCTACATAAATTCCCCATTCGGTAACACCAGATACCACTCCATCAAATACTTGATCTTTATGATCTTGCATGTATTTAACCTGCATATATTTAATAGACTCACGTTCTGCTTTTGCAGCTAATTCTTCCATTTTAGACGAATGCTTACACTTCTCTTCATATAATTCAACTTTTGGCGAATTTCCTCCATCTAAATAATGTTGAAGTAAACGATGTGTCATTACATCTGGATAACGTCTAATAGGTGATGTAAAGTGGCTATAATACTCAAAAGCTAAACCATAATGTCCTATATTTTGTGTAGTATAAGCAGCTTTACTCATAGAACGAATAGCTAAAGTTTCTACTAAATTAGATTCTCCTTTTCCGTGTACATCTTTTAATAATTTATTAAGAGACTCTGAAGTAGATTGTCTTGTTTGGGTATCTAACTTGTAACCGAACTTGCTTATAATATTTTGAAGTGAAGCTAGCTTTTCAATATCTGGTTCGTCGTGAACACGATAGATATAAGTTTTATTTGTTGGCTTGTTTCCTTTGCCTTTACCTATAAATTCTGCAACTTTTTTATTAGCTAACAACATGAATTCTTCAATTAATTTATTAGCATCTTTTGCTTCTTTAAAAAATACTCCAATTGGGTTAGCATTCTCATCTAAATTGAATTTTACTTCAACTTTATCAAAAGAAATAGCACCAGATTTCATGCGTTTAGATCGCATTTTCTTTGCCAATTCATCTAACTTTAAAATAGCAGTTACAATAGCTTCATCTACTTCGTAAGCTTCTCCTGTTAACGAAACTTCTTCAGGAACAATATTGTTCTTATTTTCTATAATTGCTTGTGCTTCTTCATAAGCAAAACGTTTATCTGAATAAGTTACTGTTCTTCCAAACCATTGATTCTTAATTACTGCTTTATCATCTATTTCAAAAATCGCAGAAAATGTTAATTTCTCTTCATTTGGACGTAAAGAGCATACTCCATTAGATAACATTTCTGGCAACATAGGAACCACTCTATCAACTAAGTAAACAGAGGTAGCTCTATCATAAGCTTCATCATCTAAAATAGTTTTTGGCTGTACATAATGAGACACATCTGCAATATGAATTCCTATTTCATAATTACCATTTTCTAATACAGTAAACGATAATGCATCATCAAAATCTTTTGCGTCTTTTGGATCTATAGTAAATGTTAAATCATTTCTCATATCCCTACGTTTCGCAATTTCTTCTGCAGTAATTTCTATAGGTAAGTTTTTTGCTTCTTCTTCTACTTCCTTAGGAAACTCATACGGAAGTCCATATTCTAATAAAATAGAATGGATTTCTGTATCATGATCTCCTGGTTTACCTAAACTTTCTACTATTTTTCCAAATGGATTTTTAGAGTTATCTGGCCAATCTGTTATTTTAGCTAGCACTTTATCTCCATCTTGTGCTCCATTTATCTTTCCTCTAGAGATAAAAATATCTGCATACATTTTAGAGTTGTCTGGTATTACAAAACCAAAATTCTTACTCATTTGAAGCGTTCCAACAAATTCTTGTTTGGCTCTTTCAATGATTTCTACGACATCTGCTTCTAATTTTTCAGTTTTACGTTTATTATAAACATACACTCTAACAATATCATCTTGTAATGCTTTGTTAAGATTTACAGAAGGTATAAAAATGTCATCTTCAAAATCTTCAGACATGAAATATCCATTACCATTACTGGTTAAATCTACAGTACCAATATGATATTTTCTATCTTCATTAATCTTAAACTTTCCTTTTTCTATCTGTACAATCTTATTATTAGTAGTAAGTTCACCTAGTTTTTTAATAATCTGATTTTTACCATGAGTATCGTTAATATCATATTTATCAGCTATTTCTTTATAAGAATAACCTCTAGATGCATCTTCATTTAAAACTCTAAAAATCTTACGTGTAAGATCTCTAATTACTTTTCCTTTTTTTTTATAAATTTTCTTCTTTCTTGTCATTAGTCTTTCTTCTGATTAATTTTTAGCAAAGTACAAATAAATTTAATGTGCGAACTCATTAAATAATTGTTATGAATTCATTTTTGTACTTTACGCCTTTATTTATATAAAATTTTTACATGATCGAATCTTGGTTTGTTATTGCAAATCCTACAGCAGGAAATGGTAGTTTTAATAAGTTATGGAGCAAAATTAAAAAGGAATTAACAACTCAAAATATTAGTTATACCTATGCTCTAACCACACATCAAAAACATGAAATTGTATTAGTTCATGACGCAATTGCAAAAGGATATACACAGTTTATTTCTGTAGGTGGCGATGGAACTTTGCATCATATTGTAAATGGAATTATGACTCAAAAACATATTCCTACAAATAAAATTACTGTAGCCGTTATTCCATTAGGAACTGGTAATGATTGGATTAAAACATATAATATTACCAAGAATATTACATCTAATATAACACTTATTAAACAACAGAAAACTATTTATCAAGATATTGGGTATTTAGAATTAGAAAATACTAGTGCTTATTTTAATAATGTTGCTGGTATCGGTTACGATGGTTATGTTGTTAATAAACTTAATAAATTGAAGCGTTTTGGGCCTATGGCATATTTATTAAGTGGAATTTCAGGGTTATTACTCTATAAAAAAACCACTTTTGATATCGTTATTAACAATGAACTCACTACAACCAAATGCTTAATGACTTTATTTGGTATTTGTAAATATTCTGGAGGAGGAATGCAATTAACTGATTATAAAGACTCTACAAATGGTCTATTTGACATCACAATTGCTAAAAACCTATCTTTCAAAGATTTAATTTTAAATTTAAAATCTTTGTATAGCGGAAGTATTATACATCATAAAAAAGTATCTACTTACCTAACTGATAATATTACTGTTACACCAAAATCAAAAGAAGAATTAGTGTATATACAAGCAGATGGAGAACTCATTGGTACCGGGTATGTAAAAGCGAGTATTCAACCAAAAGCTATCAAATTTATTGTTAATAACTAGGGTATACTCTTTTATAACGTTAAAAAAAACTTAAGAAAAATGTAACATTTCTTAAAAATGCTCGTCTTTATATAAAACACGGCGACTAAAAGTGAAAAACTTAAGAAAAATAATCATTCTCTTTTTATTTATATTCCTAACAGGAATTGTAGTTACCGTGGTTAGTATTAACACTACTTTAAACAAAAAGGTACCTTCTCAGGTACACAAAACCAAAAAGGATACCGTATATCTTATCAAAAGCAACAAAAAAGCGGTTTAAACTGACTTTTACAACTTCAATTCATACTTATTAACAATTCAAACAAGTTGTAGCGCATTTTGCGTTAAACAAGACCTTTTTCCCTATTCAAACTAAACTTAAAAGAAACTAGAAGCAGATAAATTATGAGTTTACACAAAAGAGAAATATCAATTTTAAAAATAACAGTAACCAATAATCACTTTTTAAATTCAGTTATCAACACTTTATATTATTATATTCTTCTTTATTTAAAATTAAAAAAAAATATAGTTGTTATAATAGCGTGTTAATTTCTAGCATTAAATTCTACTTTTAAATTTTGATTTTTGACTTATTAAAACAAATGAACAATTTGTACGCATATAAAAATACTGAAAATCAAAGCTTGAATAGAGTTATTAACAATTTTTATAAACAGGTTTCCACTAATTTTTATGAATAGTTAGTTTCTAAAACTATGTAAATAAACTGTAAATTTTATGTTGATAAATGTTCATTAAAAACTCAAAAAAAAAGTTGCATAATTCATCTACTCCGCTGTATTGTAAAAAAAACTGAAAAAGGCAAAAAATCTTTTACGAATCTTATGATGAGTTCTTAACAATTAGGTAATATATGTTAAGACGTTTGTTTTTAAGTACTTATTCAATATATGAAAAAAAGCATTGTTAATTACTGTTGATAACCGTTAATAACTGTATTTTTGTTGTCAATAACACAACTTAAATCAGCTAATTATGACTATTGCCATTGGAAATGACCATGCAGGTACCGAATACAAGTTTGAAATTGTTAAACTTTTAGAAGAATTAGGTCATGAAGTAATCAATTTTGGAACTGATGATGCAAATAGTATGGATTATCCAGATACAATTCATCCAACTGCTACAGCTGTAGAAACTGAAAAAGCAACATTAGGTATTATTTTATGTGGTAGTGGTAATGGGGCGCAAATGACAGCTAATAAACACCAAGGAATACGTGCTGCGTTATGTTGGAATAATGAATTAGTATCATTAGCAAGACAACATAATAATGCTAATATATTAACGATTCCTGCTCGTTTTGTTTCTTTACAACAAGCATTAGGTTTTGTGAAAATTTTCTTATCAACTGATTTTGAAGGAGGTCGCCATGCGAATAGAGTTTCTAAAATAGCATGTAGCGTAGATTAAATTATGTGAATGGAGTTTTTAGCGAAATCTTTTGAAGAATTAACAACTATAGAATTGTATGATATTTTACAATTACGATCTGAAGTATTTGTAGTTGAACAAAAGTGTATTTATCAAGATATTGATGGTAAAGATCAGAAAGCATTACATATTTTAGGAATAAAAGAAGGTGCTTTAGTAGCATATACACGTTTATTTAAACCTAATTATTATTTTGAAGAAGCTAGTATTGGTAGAGTGTTAGTAGTAGCATCAGAACGAAAATATGGGTATGGACACGACTTGATAAAGTTTTCTATTCAGACGGTTCATAATACTTTTTCTACAAAAGAAATTAAAATAGGTGCACAAACTTATTTAAAAAAGTTTTACGAATCACATGGTTTTAAACAAGTTGGAGAAGAATATATAGAAGATGGAATTCCACATATATATATGATTAGATGATAATTAAATAATTGTCATTAAGTCTTCAATTTCAATTACATCACCTGGTTGTAAATCATTTAATAGAACATTTCCAATTCTTATTCTTACCAAACGAAGTGTAGGAAAACCTACTGCCGAAGTCATTTTTCTTACTTGTCTAAATTTACCTTCTTGTAACGTAATAGAAATCCAGGAAGTTGGTCCATGACGATCATCTCTAATTTTCATAGATCTTTTAGGAAAATCAGGAATGTCAATTGCTCTTACTTTACAAGGTTTGGTCATGTATTTTTCACCATGAATTCCAATTTCAATACCATTTTTTAATTGCTCAATTTCACGAGTTGTAATAGCGCCATCTAGTTGAACATAATATTCTTTTTCAACTTTACCTCTTGTGGTAATATAATCACTTACTTTACCATCTGTTGTTAACAATAATAACCCTTCAGACTTTACATCTAAACGTCCAATAGCCATAGTTCCTTTAGGAAAATCATACAATTCTCCTAGTAATTTTTTCTTTCTTTTTGTTTGATTATTAATGAATTGAGAAAGGAATCCAAAAGGTTTATAAATTATAAAATGTCGATGACTAATCATTAAAAAAGTATTGTTAATAACTACAAATTACTGTGCAATTATAAAACTACTTTCTCAATAATGAAAAGCTACCTATTTTAAAAGAATCATTTTCAAAAACAATTTTATACCAATAGGTGTTAGATGGAGCTTTTTGACCATTAATTAAACCATCCCAGCCATTTTCGGGAGTGGGTGTTGAAAGTAAAGTTCCATATCTGTTAAAAATGTAGATGTTTTTTATAGTAAGTTCAGAAGTAACTTTCCAATAATCATTTATACCATCTTCATTAGGAGTAAAATAAGAAGGAAAAGTATCATTGCTAGTATCAGCACAAATAGTTATGGTAAAGTTACTTTCTCTAAAGCAATTCGCGTCGCCAATATCTTGATTATATATGTAAATAGTTTGTGAAGTGGAAATAATATCACCTGCAAATAGTTGCGTTCCATTTCCTCCTGAAGCGGTAAAGTAATTTCCATTAGTAAGATTTGGTAAACTATAAGGTATACAAGTATCAATATTTTCTAAGGTATCTACTTGTATCATGCACGTAATATTAAAGCACTCTTTTTCAGTTTCAACAAAAAATGTAGTGCTGTCTTTGTTTAACCAATTGTTAGTACTGTATGTAGTGTTATCTACAAAAATACATTGCAAATTAGGGTTGTTTAAAACACTAAATACTTCTATTAAGTTATTGTTATTATTTCTAATATCTAAAAAAGATAAGTTATTGTTATCTAATTCTATTAATCTTAAATTTTCTTTATTACTTAAATCTAAACTTTCAATAGGATTATTAACAGTAGTTATGACAGATAAACGATTATTATTTGAAATATTTAAAACAGAAATGTTATTGTTATCAATAAATAAATTTTCTAAGAATATATTAGCAGAAATATCTAATGTTGTGAGTTGATTATTTTCACAAGATAATGTTTTTAATCTTCTTAATGTTGAAACATTTATAGTTGTAAGATTGTTATTATTTACTTGTAAATGTTCTAACGATCTAAAATCTTCAATTCCTGTTAAATCAGAAATATTAGCATTTAAAATAAATAATTCTAATATGTTTACAATATTAGCCGTAGGAACGAAATCATCTAAAGGAGGCGTATCTAAACCTTGATTAATTAACACTTGTTCAAAATTGTCATCAGGAATAAATGTATTCTGAGCTAAAATATTTGAAACAAGGAATAAGCATGTTATGATAAAAATTCTTTTCACCTTAAAAGATTAAATGATTTAAGATAAGCATTTAATAATTGCCTATTAAGAGCTTAGTCTCCAATTATAGTCATTCATTACACTCAAATATTGTATTTTGTTTTTATACTAATATTAAATTGTTAATTAATTCTTTTCATTTTAAAACATTTGTTTAAAAAATCATATACATTTTTCATAACTTAGCAGTTCTTATTTTGATTAATATTTAGCATAACTTATGGCAGCAGATAAAGAAAAAGAAGCGAAACTAAAAGCGCTTCAACTTACTCTAGATAAATTAGATAAGTCCTATGGTAAAGGGACAGTTATGAAGCTTGGTGATAAAGTGGTTGATGAAGTAGATGCAATTTCATCAGGTTCTTTAGGATTAGATTTAGCTTTAGGAGTTGGAGGATATCCTAGAGGAAGAATTATAGAAATTTATGGTCCAGAATCATCAGGTAAAACAACATTAACATTACATGCAATTGCAGAGGCACAAAAAGCAGGAGGAATTGCTGCTTTTATCGATGCTGAGCATGCATTTGATCGTTTTTATGCTGAAAGCTTAGGAATTGATGTAGATAACTTAATCATTTCACAACCAGATCATGGTGAACAAGCATTAGAAATTGCTGATAACTTAATCCGTTCTGGAGCTATTGATATTGTAGTAGTCGATTCGGTAGCAGCATTAACTCCAAAGTCGGAAATTGAAGGAGAAATGGGAGATTCTAAAATGGGATTACATGCTCGTTTAATGTCTCAAGCACTTCGTAAATTAACAGCAACAATTAGTAAAACAAACTGTACAGTAATCTTCATTAACCAATTACGTGAAAAAATTGGAGTAATGTTTGGTAATCCAGAAACAACAACGGGTGGTAATGCTTTAAAATTCTATGCTTCTGTACGTTTAGATATTCGTAGAAGAACACAAATTAAAGATGGCGATCGTGTTATAGGAAACAGTACTAAAGTTAAGATTGTTAAAAATAAAGTAGCACCACCATTCCAAACTGCAGAATTTGATATTATGTATGGAGTTGGAGTTTCTAAAGTAGGTGAAATTCTAGATATTGGTGTAGAACTTGGAATTGTTAAGAAAAGTGGTTCTTGGTTTAGCTATGGAGATACAAAATTAGGGCAGGGTAGAGATGCTGTAAAAGGCTTAATAAAAGACAACCCTGAGCTAATGGAAGAGTTAGAAACAAAGATTAAAGAAGCTATTGAAAATCAAGAATAGTACATTTTTAACATAATGAATATAAAAAAGCAATTGAATCATTCAATTGCTTTTTTTTGTATTTTAAAAGCTAATAACATTAAGTTGTCAATTTAAGACAAAAACTCCCAAGCATTTCAATAATACATTTGCTGTATGGAAACAAAAGAATTCTATAAACACCGGTTGCAACAAGTAGTTTCCTATTTAAGAACACATTACAATGAGAAAATTTCTATTGTAACACTAGAAAGTTTATCTAGTTTCTCGTATAGAAATTTACAGAGAGTATTTAAAGCTTTTTATAATGAAACTATAGGAGCTTATGTAACAAGATTGAAGGTAGAAAATGCAGCTAAAATATTAATGTATACACCAAAAGAAATAAAATTAATAGCAGAAGAAGTAGGATATGCAGATGTATTTTCATTTAGTAAAGCATTTAAAAAACATTTTGGTATTTCACCTTCAAAATATAGAGATAAAAAGGAAGAATTATTTCAGAAAAACACAGAAATAAACAAAGAAATTATGCCTTTTTTTGAAGAAAAAATTACTGTTTTACTAGAGAAAAGAGTGTTGTATACCACTTTTAAAGGAGATTATTATAGTACTGATTTAGATAGCGTTTGGGATGAATTTATTATACAGGCAGAAAGATTAGGAGTACATGTTGATACTACAGAATCTTTTGGAATTATATGGGATGAACCTATTATTTCAGAAAAGTTAAGTTATCATTACGATGCTTGTTTAGTAATCGATGATGTTGAAATAACCAATGCTAAGTTTAATGTAAAGATAATAACAGAAGAAACTTATGCAGTATTTACACATTTAGGATCTTATAAAAGTATTGGTGATACCTATGATAAAATATTTTCTAAATGGTTATTCACAACATCATATGAAATTTTAGAAAAACCATTTTTAGAATTTTATACGTTACATGAAGGAAATACAACTCATGAAGAAGACTATAAAACAGAAATTTATATTCCAATAAAAGGCTGATCAAAAATCGGTTTTAAAATATGAAGAAAATGAAAATTATGTTACTAGTACTAAGTTTGGTAATAAGCTCACAATCATGTTCTAAAAAAGAATCAATAAATGAGATAGATAGTACGCAAAAATTGTATTTCAATGGTAAAATTTATACAGTAAATGAAAATCAACCTTGGGCAGAAGCTATAGTTATTGAAAATAATAAAATTGTATTTATAGGATCTAACGGTAACGCTTCTGATTTCGTAAAAGAAAATGTAGAAAAAATTGACTTAAAAGGTCAATTAGTATTACCAGGGTTTCACGATGTACATATGCATCCTATGGAAGTAGGAGCAACCAATACAACATTTACTTTAGATGAAAATGAAGAAAATATTTATAATTATCTACCGGTAATTAAACAAGCATCTGAAAATACTTCTGGAAATGGATGGTTAATAGGATTTGGACATGCTATTACTACTTTATTAGAAGCCACAGAAAGTCCTTTAGAGCTTTTAGATGAAACTGTACCAAACAGACCAGTAATTATTATGGAACATACTTCACATTCTATGTGGGTAAATTCTAAAGCATTGGAATTAGCAGGAATAACAAGTGAAAGTCGAAATCCTACAGGAGGAATTATCATGAAAGATAATGGTGAATTGAATGGGATTTTGATAGATAATGCAGGAGATATTGTTTTTCAACTAGCACAAAAATCTTCAGAAAATAATAATAGTGAGTACGATGGAATGATAAATTATGTATTACCAGAATTAGCTAAATATGGAATTACATCGGTATCTGATGCTAGAACTTACTGGAAAAGAGAGCAACATAAAGTATGGCAAAATTTAGAAAAAGATGGAAGATTAACTGCACGTTTTAATTTAGGACTTTGGGCTTATCCAGAAGCAGATGATAATGCACAAATAGCAAGTTTAAAAGCATTGTATAGTAATTCTGAAAATAGTCTTTTAAAAATTAACCAAATAAAGTTGTATTCAGACGGAATTACACATAATACAACGGCTGCATTACATTCAGATTATCATATTGATTATTTCAATCAATCTACAAACAACGGGTTAAATTATTTTACTGAAGATAGGATAGCAAGATATATTCAAGAATTGGAAGGAATAGGTTTCGATTTTCATATCCATGCAATTGGAAATAGAGGAATTTCCGAAGCTTTAAATGCTATTGAAAACGGAAGTAATTTAAAGAACAGACATCGTTTAACACACGTAGAAATGGTAAACAATGAAGACATACAACGATTTAAGCAATTACATGTAATTGCAGATGCGCAAGTAGCTGGAGATTTTACCAAACCAGAATTTTGGCAGGAGAATGCTGCACTGGTAGGAACTACTTTAGCGAATAATTTAATTCCTATAAAATCTTTTACAGATGCAGGCGTACGACTGACTTTAAGTAGTGATTGGAATGTAAGTACGTTAAATCCTTTTGTAGGAATTCAAAATGCAATAACTAGAGCACCTCAAAATATATCTTTAAATGAAGCTATAAAAGCTTATACTATTAATGGAGCATATGTAATGAGACAAGAAGAAAAAGTAGGTTCTTTAGAAGTAGGAAAATTGGCAGATTTTATAGTTGTAGATAAAGATATTTTTACCATTCCTACGAATCAAATAAAAACAGCAAAGATTGTACTTACGGTTTTTAATGGCAAAGAGATTTATAAAAAATAAACAATAAAAAGCTTCTTGTATAAAACACAAACAGTTGTAATATATATTACAGCTGTTTGTTATTTTTGATCATATTATGATTCAACTCAGCCAAAATATAACTTTAGAACCTATTACCATTTATACAAGTGATGTATTGTATGGATTAATGAAAGAAATATATCCGCAAGCATACAATTATTTTTGGAAAGATTCAGGTGATTGGTATATCAATGCTCAATATAACAAAGAAAATGTCTTAAAAGAGTTGTTAGAGGATAATGCATCCTATTTTTTTGTTTTGTACCAAGGAAAAAGGATAGGAAATTTCCGAATTATATGGAATGAAGAATTACCAGATTTAGAAACAGTTAAAACTGTAAAACTGCATAGAATTTATTTACACAATAAAGTACAAGGAAAAGGGGTAGGAAAGCAATTATTACTGTGGTTAGAAACAACTGCGAAAGAAAAGCAATATGAATTGATTTGGTTAGATGCTATGAATGAAAAAACACAAGCGTTTGAGTTTTATAAAAAACTAGGATACCAATATCATTCACATTGCTTTTTAAACTTTGAATTGTTATACGATAAGTATAGACAAATGAGTCAATTATATAAAAAACTCAATTAAACACCAGTACTACCAAATCCGCCAGTACCACGTTCTGTTTCACTTAGCACAGATACTTCTTGCCAAGTTACACGTTCATGCTTAGCTATTACTAATTGAGCTACACGTTCTCCATCATTAATAGTAAAGTCTTCATTAGAAAGATTTACTAAAATTACTCCAATTTCACCTCTATAATCAGCATCTACTGTTCCAGGAGAATTTAATACAGTAATTCCTTTTTTAGCAGCCAATCCACTACGTGGACGCACTTGTGCTTCATATCCTTGTGGTAAAGCAATAAATAAACCTGTTTTAACAATAGCTCTTTCTAAAGGCTTTAAAACAATAGCTTCATCAATATTTGCACGTAAATCCATTCCTGCAGAACCTTCAGTTTCATAGGCAGGAATTTGATGTTTAGACTTATTAATTATTTGTACGTTCATCTGTTCATTTTTTCAAAATCAAAGATAAATAATCGCAACTATTACACACTAGTATCTAGATTTATTAATTTAGCATTACAAAACAAACAACAATAATGGATAATTTTGATAAAATAGCAGTAATTGGTGGTGGAAGTTGGGCTACAGCTATCGTTAAAATGCTTTGCGAAAATAATAGTACTATAGGTTGGTACATGCGAAGTATTTATGCAGTAGAACATATAAAACGCAACAAACACAACCCTAATTATTTAAGTTCTGCTGAGTTACATCCAGAACAATTAGACTTATCAAATGATATAAACGAAATCGTAGGAAAGTACGATGTACTTATTTTTGCTGTTCCATCAGCTTTTTTAAATTCTGAATTAGAAAAACTAAACGAATCTTTAGAGAATAAAGTTATTTTTTCAGCTATTAAAGGAATTGTTCCTGAAACAGGATTAATTGTAGGAGAACATTTTCATCAATTGTATAATATATCTTATGAAAATATTGGTGTAATTGCCGGACCTTGTCATGCAGAAGAAGTGGCTATGGAACGTCTTTCTTATTTAACAATTGCATGTCAAGATGAGAAAAAAGCGAAAGCCTTAAGCAAAAAAATTAAAGGAAGATATATTAAAACAAAAGTTTCTGACGATATTTTTGGAACAGAATATTCTGCAATGCTTAAAAATATTTACGCTATTGCAGCTGGAATTGCACATGGTTTAGGTTATGGAGATAACTTTCAATCGGTATTAATGAGTAATGCAATTCGAGAAATGAAGCGATATATTAAGAAAGTACATCGAATGAAACGTAATATTAACAATTCTGCGTATTTAGGTGATTTACTGGTAACAGGCTATTCCGTTTTTAGTAGAAATAGGATGTTTGGAAACATGATTGGGAAGGGATATACAGTAAAATCGGCTATGTTAGAAATGAATATGGTTGCAGAAGGTTATTACGCTACTAAAAGTGCTTATAAAATTAATCAAGAAAACGGAGCTAAAACTCCTATTATAGATGCAGTATATGAAGTACTTTACGAAAAAAAAGAGGCGAAAGACGTATTTGAAAAACTAACAAATATGTTAGATTAAATTGTTCATGTTAAAAGTATAAAAACCCTTCAAATAATACTTTATACGGAACTTCAAATAATGTCTGACGCCCAAAAATCTTTAGTGTAAAATTGTAGCGCAAATGTAAGTTAAAATGGAAAACTAACAATACATAAACGTTATTAAATTTTTTTATAAAAGTTAAATAAAAATTAACAAGTTTTTATACTTTTACAACAGTTAGTATATTTTTAAACACATGAAAACAATTCAAGAAGCTGTTGAAATTACTATCAGAAAAACCCCTTTTATTGAAGAAGCCCTTAACGAAAAATTAATTAATGTTTCATCTTTAGCCAGGGTTATATTACCTGAAGTAGCACAACAATTAAAAAAAGAAGTAAAAGTAGGTGCCGTAATGATGGCTATAAACAGGCTATCTCCTGTAAATGAACTTAGAATTCGAAAAAACATAAAGAAGCTTGCTTTAAATCTAGGAGACGTTATTGTTCGATCTGATTTATGCGATTTTACTTTTAAAAATACGCCTACATTATTTAAAAGAATAGCGGCTATTTTAGATAAAGCTTCTGAAAATAATGACTTATTCTTAACAATTTCTCAAGGAATTTTTGAAACTAATATTGTAGCAAGTAAGAGCTTAAAACCTTTTATAGAAGAAATCTTCGAACGAGAAACTGTAATAAATCATGTAAATGATTTAGCATCTATTACTATAAAATTACCAAAAGAAAATTTAGAACAGTCGGGTATTTATTATTTCATTTTAAAGCAATTTGCATGGGCAAATATTGCAGTTCAAGAAGTAATATCTACAACTCACGAAATGACAATAGTAGTTAAAGAAGCAGATGTAAACGAAACTTTTTCCATTTTAATGGATTTAAAGTTGAACTAAATTTAATGGAGAAAAAAGATCCCTATGCATCACTAAGAATAAAAGAATTTAATATTTTTCTCTTAGTAAGATTTCTATTAGTATTTGCTTGGTCTATGCAGTTTATTATCATAGAATGGCAAGTATATAGTTTAACAAAAGACCCTTGGAGTTTAGGATTAATAGGAGCTTTTGAATTTTTACCAGCATTTACTATGGCTTTATTTGCAGGTCATATTGTAGATCAAAAAGAGAAGCGGAATTTACTAGCTTTATGTATTGGTGCTTTTTCACTCATTAGTTTAGGATTATACTTTTTAACAATTCCTAGTTTTGTAGCTGATTGGAACGAAAAAACTGTATTGTATTTAATTTATAGTTTGGTATTCTTTGGTGGTTTTTTACGTTCCTTTTTTGGGCCAACTATCTTTTCTTTAATAGCCTTAATTGTACCTAAAAAATTATACCCAAATGCAGCTACATGGAGTAGTACAACTTGGCAAATAGCAAGTGTTTTAGGTCCGGCTTTTGCAGGATATACAATTTATTTAATGGGAGTAAATCTTTCATTATGTATTGTTTTTGGCTTAGTAATGCTTTCATTTTTAATGGTATTCTTAATTAAAAGAAAACCTATTATGAATCCTAAAAAAGGTGAACCAATTATAAAAAGTTTAAGAGAAGGTGTTGATTATGTTTTTAAAACAAAGGAAATTTTAGGAGCTATTACATTAGATATGATTTCTGTATTGTTTGGAGGAGCAATTGCTTTATTGCCTGTTTTTGCACAAGATATATTAGAAGTTGGGTCAAAAGGATTTGGAGTCTTGAGAGCTGCACCAGCTATTGGCGCTTTTTTAACTATGTTAATAACTGCGTATATTCCTATTAGTAAAAATGCTGGAATAAAGTTATTATCGGCAATTTTTGGCTTCGGAGTATGTATTATTGTTTTTGGTTTGTCTAAAATCTTTTGGATTTCTTTAGTTGCATTGTTCTTTAGTGGAGTTACAGATGGTGTTTCTATGGTAATAAGACAAACTATTTTACAACTTAAAACACCAGATCATATGAGAGGTAGAGTTGCTTCTGTTAATTCGATGTTTGTAGGATCTTCTAATGAATTAGGAGCTTTAGAAAGTGGAATTACAGCAAAATTAATGGGAACCGTTACAGCTGTTGTATTTGGAGGATCAATGACACTTATTACCGTATTAATTACAGCAATAAAAAATCCAACATTAAGAAAATTAGACTTAACTAAAGATATGGAAGCACATGAGGCTACACCATAAAAAAACCTATCTGTAAAGATAGGTTTAGAGTTTTAAAGGGGATTGATAGTAGCTAAGTTAGCTATTTATTTTACGCCAATTTTCATTAGCTTTTTTCTCTAATTTTTCAGGTCCTTCCTTAATCCATAAATCTAAAGTATTCGTTCCCCAAGAGTTATAGAAAAGAAATAATTTGCCATTTCTAATTTCAAAAGTTTTAGGATTAATTCCTACTTTTTCTCCCTTTGCTCCAATAGCATAAGCGCAATATCCACCATATTGAGGAACATATTTATCAGGATTCTTTTTGAATGTTTCTAAATTTTTTTCATCTGAAAAACGGAAGGTAACTCCATCGTGTTTTGCTTCAAATTTCTTTTTTCCTTTTACTGCTTTATTAGAAAAATAAGCAACTACATCATAACCATTAGCAACGGCTCCTTTTTTAATATTATAATCGTGTGTTTGTGAAAAAGCTGAAATAGTACATATAGATACTAATAGAATAAGTAAACGCCTCATTGTTTTGTGTGTTTTATAATAAGTACGATAATCTTATAAAGAACTTACAAAACCATTAAATTACAACCTCTGATATCTGAATTATCAAAACGACCAATAATCTCAAAACTTTGGTCTGTATAGGTTTTTCCTAAATCTTGAGTAGCAATAAAAGAACAAGAGTTGTAGTTTGCTAAATCAATAACATTAATTCCTCCTGTTTTACCAGTTTTTTGAATAGACAAGGGGTCTTCTGTATCTCTAGTAAGTATTTTCATCCATGGAGGAGAATTAAAAATTCCATTGCCTTTAGAATATCCTTGACTTAGTAATTCTGTCATTCCATATTCAGAATGAATTTTTTCAACACCAAAACCATTAGCTAACAATTGGTGAAGTTCTGTTCGAATTAATTCTTTTCTTCTTCCTTTCATTCCTCCAGTTTCCATTACAATAGTATTGTTGAGTTTAAATTGATATTTTTCAATAAGATCTAACAAAGCAAAAGAAACTCCAATTAAAAGAATTTTTTCTTCTTTTTTATCAAGTTCAATAAGTTTATTAGCTAAGTCGTCAATATTATGCAAATAAAAACCACTATGAGGACTTTTAGAGCGTTTTATAAAGTCATTGGCCATATATACTAGAGAAGATCCTTTTCTCTCTAAATAATTAGGTAATAAAGCTAAAACAGTATAAGATGCTATATCTCCATAAAAATGCTCAAATCCTTTACGATAACTCTGTTCATACCAAGAAATATCTGTAATTAAATGTTTACTAGTTGTACTTCCTGTAGTACCAGAACTTGTAAATGTTTCTACTACTTCTGCTTTTGAAGAGAGTACATTCTTAGATTTAAAAAACTGAATAGGTAAAAAAGGGATTTCTTCAATTTTAGAAATATCGCTAGGATGCACATATAATAAATCACAAAAGGAACGATATGTAGGATTGTTTTCAAACTGATGTTTAAAAATTTCTAAAGCTACTTTTGTAAATGCTTCCTCAGATTGTATGTTGAAAACAGTATTTTGCATTCTTGGCTACAAAAGTAAGGGTATTTCATACAATCATTCTATAAAAAGCAGGAGCTATTTACAAATGGTTTTTATAGTTTCATGTGGAACACTGAAATAGTAGTTTTAAAATCAGTTGAATAAACCAATTGAAAAATGTTTTTAAGTATAAGTAAATTTTTATTTAGTTATTTTTTCAGCCATAATAAATGCATTATAAGCATTCAAAATTTTTCCAGATTTAGATAATTGATTAAATGGTGTAAGTTTACTTTTATCATCTTTTTCAGGAGTACTTACAGGAATTGTATATGCTATACCAGAATTCATTAAAATACTTTTTATTTGAGAAGCATTTAAACTAGGATAGTAAGCATATAAAAGGGCAGCAACTCCAGAAGTAATAGCTGCGGCAGAAGAGGTGCCTCCTGAAAAGGTATTTCTATTTTGTGTATTTGTAGTAAAAATGTTCGTACCAGGAGCAAAAAGATCTACGTCTATATTTCCATAATTAGAGTTTTTTGCTTTTAACTTTTTATTTAATGTATATGTAGAAGCACCAATTAGTAAAAAATTATCTGAAATATTGGAATCTTTTTCTCCTCTATCATTTGGGTAATAGTGTGATTCAATATTTAAGTTATTTCCAAAATTACCTGCGGAAGAAACAATTAGTACGTTGTTTTTTTCAGCATATTTTATAGCATCATCAACCCATTTTTTATGTGTTGAAAATTCTTTACCAAAGCTCATATTAATCACTTTAGCATTATTATCTACAGCATATCGAATGGCTAAAGCAATATCTTTATCATTCTCATCTCCATAAGCTGAAATAGCTATAGGCATGATTTTGATAGTAGTATTTTTAGTAATATTCGCTATTATTCCGGCCATTTTTGTTCCATGCTCTAAGAAATCTATGTTTCCAGAAACATTGTTGTTCCCATAATCTGTATCTGATATATCATTTTCATTATCTCCTTGTATAGATCTATCATTATAAGCTAAATTTAGCATCTTATTGATTCTTTCATTAGCATTGTCTCGATATTTAGTTACTAGAGCATCATTAATATTGTTTTTAAGACAGTCTGACCAAATAAAGAAATGAAAATCATTAATACCTTCAGGTTTTAGTTTTTTTAGACTATCTACAGATTTTTGATTGAAAACACGCTCTTTTAAATAAGGATAGATTTTATTTTTAGCTTCAAAATATAAAGTATATAATTTATCATAGTTAGCTTTTCCAGCCGAGTCTATTTGCATTCTTTTATCATAAGCTTCTTTGGCTCTATTGTGTAACTGCAGTTTTTTTTCATTTTTTAAAACAGCATCTTTTGGAGTTAAATTTTTAAAATCTTTAGAAGTTTGTTTAAGAATTCGGGTATATTCGAAATTAATAAATCGATTATTTTCTCCTTTTTTATTTCCTAGAAAGTTCCATCCATAAACATCATCTATATATCCATTTTTATCATCGTCTATTCCATTATTAGGAATTTCTGATTCGTTTACCCAAATCGTATTTTGTAGGTCTTTATGATGAATATCTACTTCAGTATCTATGACAGCAATAATTATATCTTTTCCCCTTTTATTTTTAAGTATTGTAGCATAACTTCTATTTAAACTAATACCAGGTAATGTATCTGTTTCTATATCTTTTAAATGCCAATTTTTCTTGGATTTTAGCTGAGTTTTTTTTGTAACCAAACTAGCTTTAGAAGAAAGTGTAATTGATGTATAGTTTTTGGTTGTTTTACAACTAAAAATACAAAGAATAGATAATAGTAGGAGTATAGATTTTTTCATTGCTCTAAAATAAAAGAAAATAAAGAAACCCTTTTAATGAGTTTCTTTATTAGTTTTTTGCAATAATTCTTTTTTTAGACGATTGCATCTTGTTCGTTTGTTGTTTTAGGTACTTTAATGATAGAATTAAAAAGACACTTTTCGTTTGATTCTGGATCGTCGTCTGTTTCTGTACTACCACCTCCACCACCTAGGCCAGTATTATTATGTCTATAAGGTGGGTTTCCTCCTTTAATATTATATGCTGATAGTTTAGAAATTCTAAATTTTTCGAGTGTTAGTTTTGTTTTTTTCATGATAGTATTTGATTGTAGTTTTCCACAAAGCAAATAAAATCTTTTCTTTTTTTAGTTGTTTTTCAGTGTGATACAGTCGATATTTATAAATAACGTAGTCGATATTCATAAATATCGACTATGTTATTCAGAAATCTTTATTAATTCTTTTAAAAAGTAAGAAGGTTTAATTCCTTTTAGTTTATAAAAGGCTTTTGAAAATGATTCTGAGTTTTTAAATCCAACCTCTTCTGCAATTGCTTTAATGGTATACTTTCTAAAAATAGTATCTTGTTTTAACTTTTCTATAGCATATTCAATTCTTAGATCATTTAAATAATTTGAAAAACTTTTTTCTTTAAAGTGATTAATGATTTTAGATAAGTAATTTGTGTTAGATCCTACTTTTTTAGCTAAAGAACTTAGTGTAATATCTTTGTTTATATATTGATGTTTTTTTTCAAAACTATCTAATGCTTCTAAAACATCATCTATAATTTTTTGAGGTATATTTATAGAAGTGGTTTCTACTATTTTGTCGTCACTATTTTCTATTTTCTTTTCAGTAATAAGTTTTTTAGGCTTATTAATAATTTCTAAGAATTTATTTTTATACTCCTTTTTTAATTTTATTTGATAACAAAGAAGTATAATAATTACTAAAAGGGATACAGAAATTATAATGATAATAGAGAAGGATTTTGTTTCTGAAGCATTCATTTGCTTTATAATATCTTCTTTTTCAGACTTTAATTTTGGTATATCGTATTTTGTAATAAGTCCTTTATTCAAATAAATTTCTTCATTATGTAGTATACTATCTAGTCTTATGAGTTGATTTACATAAGTAAGATGACTGTTTAAATCTTTACGTTTTTTATAATATTGAATAAGATGTTCGTAAGTTTCTCTTATTAACGGAAATAAATTCCCTTTTTCTCTAAAAATAGTATCTACCTTTTTAAAGTAAGCAATGGCTTTAGGTGTATTATTTAGCTTGTTATAAGCTTCACCACAGTAATAGTAAGCAAATGAAAGGTTACCTTTATTAGGATCATTTTTTTTAAAATAAGGAATATATTTTTCAATACTATCTATAGCTTCAGAATACTTATTTTGTAGGTATAAAGAAACACCACAGTTTAGTGAAAAATGATTTCTAAACTTCGTTTTTTTGAATGCAGCTGCAGTGTTGATTCCTAACTTATTATAAATCATAGAAGAATCTGGCAATGCCATATCGTTATAAATATTAGCAATAGATCGTATACAATTTAAATAAGCAACAGAATCTAGTTTTTCTTTTTCTTTTAATAAGAGCAAGTTTTGCTTGTAAAGCTTTAAAGCACTTTTATAATCACCAGTTTTTCTCTTTAAAAAACCAATATTTAAATTAGAATCAAACAATAGTTTAGTATCGTTGTATTTTTCAGCATAATCGTGCACTGCTAAATAACTATCTAAAGCTCTATTGTAATCTTTTCTAGTAAAAAAGAAATCTCCTTTAATTTGATAAGCATCTTTGGGATAAAACTCATCTTCGTACTTATAAAGTTTAGATAAGTTAATAATACTATCACAATATTTTAAAGTGTTTTCGTTTTCTTGCAATAAAGCATGCATATGGTACGAAGCAAAAAGGTATTTATATTGTTTTTCATTTTTTGCTTTTTGTATTATAGAATCTAAATAAATTCTTCTTTCTTTTAAATTTGCTTTTGTACCAACTTTCTGAAGCATTGTAATATACAGTATGTCTGATTCACTTTGAGCATGAGAGATACTTATAAAAAGAGTACAAAAAAGTAGTAGTAATTTATTGTTCATTTCTTTTGAGAGTTGTAATAGAGGCTTTGTAAAGGAAATTATAAATTAACATTTCATATAAACGTTGGCTAGTTTTAAAAACTCTGTTACTGTTCATATGAATTAGGCTGGCTAATAAATTTTCATTAGGAATAGTTGATTTTTTTGTAATTAGTTTCTGGATAATTTCTTTACTAGAAGTATCAATTATAGTTGAATTGTTAACTAATAAAGAAGATTTAATTTCATTATATTTTATGTTAATACGCTTATTAGATCTTTTTGTTGTATCGAATTCATTTTTAAAATATAAACTCATTCTATGTAAGAAGTTTATTTCTTCTTCTACAGATAGTTTAAATGAAGCTATGAGATTTTGTGCGTATAAAATAGTTTTTTCGAAACGGTTTGTATCTGAATCAAATTCAGAAATTAAACGTAACACCCAATCACTATCTTTGTAAAAGAAAGACTCTGCTTCTTCTATTGTGGTTGCACCATAACGTTCAATTTCTCTAACATAGGTGTTTATTTGTACATCCCAAATTTGATGAGTAGCAGCTAAAGGCTCAATTTTTTGCTGAAATAGCTGCATTACTACATGTATTTGATTAACATTTTTTAGTAAAAAACGAATACGTAAGTGATTTCCATGCTCACTATAACGTATAAAAAACCACTTAGTAATTATTTTTTTTTCTATAAGATAAGCAACAAAAGGTTGTACATAATCTGTTAATACTATATCAGCAGTATTAACACCACAATATATTTTGTAGTATAACCATTCTTCTCCTGGAAGGAAATATCTTTTAGTTTTGTGTGTCATACATCTTTTTATGGTAAGAAATAACAAATTGATTACAAAACGACTCCTCGTTCCTTTGTACGATTTCGTCATCTGAAAATAAGAACTCTTCTAAGAGAAAATGAGTTCTCTTTTTCACCGTTTGGTATAACATTGTAAGTGCTGTTTTATTTTGTAAATAGATTAACAATCTATTATCGCCATCAACAAGCTCAACATAATCTGGTAAAGCAAGCTTCTGTTGCCAGTTTTTTATAGCTTCTACGATGTTATTACTTTCCATAATTTTGGTGAAATCATGTACTTTAATATTCCATTTTGCTTTCGAAAAAATTATGTTTTTAAATACTACTCTAGGAAGAAATGGTAATTTTAAAAAGATACTATTCCAACTAAAACCAATATTAGATCGTTTGTTTTGTAGTTGTAACTCACATAGAAATTGATAAATAGCTAATGAATTTTGAGTGTAATTATGTGCATTACTTAGTTTAGGAATAATCTCTTTTTGATGTTTTTTTGAGCGTAAAACAATACGGTTGTTTTTTATAGAAATAAGAATATCTTCTATAGGTATTTCAAACTCTTTTTTTACACCTGCTGATGCTAAATACGGAATTTCATAAGATCTAACATTAGGTCTTTTTAATATGTTTCCTGTTCTAGACTCAGGTAAATGAACTATTTCAGCAATAATTTTATCGGAATGAATTTGTTCTTCAGTAGTAACAATATTTTTTATATGATCATAAATTTCAGGATCTCCATGTGCAAACCTAGAAAGTAAATTTATACCACTAGAACCGCCAGCACCTTTCATAAAAATGGTATGACTATTTTCTTTTTTATAGATTTCTATTAATGAGTAAAATGTAGTAGCTAAATGATTCCAATTTTCAGGTAAATGATTTACATCTTCTTCTTTTAACTCTATGCAAAAACTATTTTCTTTGGTAGCTTCGTATAATTTTTGTTGCATAACATCATCAAAAGCAGTCCATTCTACATTACCAATATGCGTTGCTTTTCGTTTTACTAAAATATGATCTAAATAAGGAGTGTGATTATCCTGTTTGCTACCATAGCCAATACCTGTTTCTGAATCTAATACTAAGCTTAAAGGTAATTGTTGGGTTTCGTAACGTTTTAAAAATTCCCTTTTAAAACCTTCTAAACGATGATTAGGTGTGTAAAAAGAAATTCTGGTGAAAAACTTTATAGCTCTTAATAAAGAATATTTAAGTTTATAATCTAGATTATTAGTTTGAGTAGCTGAAAAAGTATCTGTTTGAAACAAATAATTAAGATCTAAATCAGGAACTAATTGTTCTGTTTTAGAAATGACTTTTTTATAATTATCAATAGTATTCTCAAAAGAATGATCTAATGAGTCAAGCTCAGATTTTACAGCTTGTAATTGATTATTTAATGAGAAACTCGGATTTTTTTCAGTTGTATTACGTAGTAATTTTAAAAAATAATTTTCTCCAGTACTAGAAATTTCATATTCAGATACTAATATTTGATTTTCAATAAGTATAAGAATAAACTCTTTAGCTTCTTCAAAGTTTACTTCGTTATCTACAATTTCCTGAGCTAATTGTGTTATTGTTCTACCTTGTTTGGCAGTTGTAATAATTTTATCAATTACAGGAGAGCTATGTACACCTTCAAGAGAATATTCTCTATTATTTTTTTTTATTGAATATTCAATATACCTGTAATGGTTGTCAATTTCATACAGCGTAGTATTAGGGAAAAAAATAGCACTGTTTTTTACCTCCTCTTCTAGGAGAATTCGCAAAGATAATTTGCTTAAAAAAGTGTTATCAAATTGTGTTACTCTTTTATAATTGTTTATAGTTTCTAACTGTATATCTGTGTAGGAATTAAAACTACCCAAAGAACAAGAAGCAAATAAACCAAAAGGAGTACATCTAGAAGACATTCTAGTATAATATTTTAGAATGGTTACTTTTAGTTTTTCTTTTTTTACAGGATCTTTTAATAAACCGTTTTCCCATTTTTCAATTTGTTCTAATAAAATAGGGGAAGCTAAAAATATAGCTTCTTTAAAAAATGGAATTTCTATGATTTTTATAAAATCAGCATCGGATAGGGTGCCTTTTTTTATAAATTCTTTATACTTGGTAATTGAGAATAAGGGGACTCTCAAACAAAAGCTATTAAAAACTTCGTTAGGATTCATTATATCTTTCTACATTAGATTGTTCTGATCGCACAAAATTAATTATTCCTGACTAATTTTTTTATTTTATTGTAGTTTTTGAAAGATTAATGCTAAAAAAATAGGTATAACTATTTCTTTTTAAGAATTCTGTTGCATATTTAGTTGTGATAAAAAGATAAAACCAAAAACTATTGTATAATGAATTTAAAAGTAAGGGAAATTCAAGAAGAAGATGTTAATAACCTTTTAGATTATTGGTATACTGCAAATGAAAACCATTTAAAGAAAATGGGAGCAGATATTCAAAAGTTACCTAAAAGAGAAACGTTCTATAATACTTTAATGAATCAGATAGTAGCCCAAATTGAAAAAAAACAGTCTTATGTGCTAATTTGGGAAGAGAATGGGAGAAGTATAGGACATACCAATGCAACTAATATTGTTTTTAAAAAAGAAGCTTTTATGCATTTACATGTATGGGAAACAGAAAATAGGAAAAAAGGCTCTGGAACTTTATTAGTTAAAAAATCATTGCCCTTTTATTTTGAAAAACTTCAATTAGAAACATTGTATTGTCAGCCTTATGCTTTAAATCCAGCACCTAATAAAACACTTCAAAAAGTTGGTTTTGAATTTGTAAAAAAATATACAACTATACCAGGAGCAATTAATTTCGAACAAGAAGTTAAACTATGGAAAATGACTAAAGAACGCTTTTTAAAATTGTAATTTTTATAAAAAAACATTTTTCAACGCAACCATTTCACAAATAGAACATCTTGTTAATAAAGAAATAAGATGAAACGATTACTAAAAATGGTATTCATTACGCTAATTATTACTGGATGTAATAATGATAATGATGGAATAAAAGAAATTTGTTTGGTAGATAATCCACTGGAAGAGCTAATGTGGTTAAAGGAAATTAAAACAACATTTGCTCAAGTTACAAATTCGGTTAGGCAAGAAATTTATGAGTATGAGTACAAAGGACAACGCGTTTTTTTAATAAACGATTGTGTTGGTTGTAACGATAGCATGGCAGTGATATATAACTGTGCAGGAAATAAAATATGTGAAATAGGAGGATTAGGAGGGCAAAATACTTGTCCAGATTTTTTTGATGTTGCGAATAAAAAACAATTGTTATGGCCAAATGAAAATGGTCTTGTTATTAGTAAAAGTTATTATGATTCAGTAGAAACGAGTAATTATGAAATAGTCTCAGTTTCATTAACAGGAAATATACTAACAATAGAAGTTTCTTCTGGAGGATGTAGCGGAAGTTCTTGGATTGCTAAACTAGTAGATTCTGAATGTGTTTTAGAAACAAACCCTCCTAAAAGGTTATTAAAATTAGAATTACAAAACGAAGAAATTTGTTTGGCTATTGTAAGAAAAGAAATACAATTTGATATTTCAGAATTACAAGTAGTAGGTTTAAATCAATTAGATCTAGAGATAGAAAAATGGAATCAAGAAATTGAGTACAACTATTAAAAATTAAGATTATGAAATTTATAAAAATAGTACTAGTAACCTTTTTATTTATAGTATTAAACTCATGTACAAAAGAGAATGATGAGAGAATAGCCATTGATTCTAGTAATCTTTTACTAGGAAATTGGGTGATGACTAAATACGAAAATGAAAAATTAATATTTCAAAGAGCTACACAACTAGAGGAAAACACGTATGGAATTTCTTTTTTTGAAGATAAAAGATTTATTGAAAGAACATCAGGTTTTTGCGGAACACCACCACTTTCTTTTTTTAATTTAGAAGGAACTTATGTAGTTGCAAAAACATTAATTAAGCTTCAAAAGGAAAACGATCCAAATTCCTTACTATGGAGAATAATTTCACTTACAAATGAAGAACTTGTAGTTACTTACGAACAAACAGATCAAGAAAAAGACTACCAAGAATTAATGGAATTATTTGAAGAAATTTACACAATAGCTACTAGTAAAACATGTGAAGATGCAAACAATTGGTCTTTTACTACATATGGATCAAAAGCCTGTGGAGGATATCAAGGTTTTATTGCGTATCCAAAAACAATAAATGTTAATGAATTTCTAGAAAAAGTTGCAATCTATACTCAAAAAGAAGAAGAATATAATATAAAATGGGATATAATTTCTACATGTGAACTACCTGCACAACCAACAGAAGTAGTTTGTGAAAATGGAAAACCGGTTTTTAAATATTAAAATACAAAAGGAATAAAACTAGAACAACTCATACAAAAATGTAAGAAGAACAACTTACAAGCACAATCTGCAGTTTATCAGCTTTTTGCTGGTAAACTCTTTGCATTGAGTTTAAAATATTCTAGAAATCAAGAAGATGCAGAAGATGTATTACAAGATAGTTTTTTAATAGCTTTTGATAAAATACATCAGTACAATTTTAAAGGTTCTTTTGAAGGATGGTTAAAAAGAATTGTAATTAACACAGCATTACAAAAATATAGAACACAGCCTTCTTTGTATTTGGTTCAAGAAGAACCAATGTATAATGAAGAAATACATTTTGATGAGAGCACTATTGAAGTTAATGAGTTACTTGAATTAATTCAAAAACTACCTGATAGATATAGACTGGTTTTTAATTTATATGTACTAGATAATTTTTCTCATAAAGAAATTTCTGAGATGCTTAAAATCTCCATTGGAACTTCAAAATCTAATCTATCGAGAGCTAAGCAATTATTAAAGAAAGCATTGGAAGATCGTAAAAAGAAATTAGAAAAGGCATAATGATGGAAGATAAAAATATAAATAGACTGTTTCAGGAAAAATTAAAGGATTTCGAAGTACAACCAGATCCTAGAATTTGGAGTAACATAGAAGAAAAACTCTCTAAAAAGAAAAAAAGGAGAGTTATTCCAATATGGTGGTTTGCTAGTGGAATAGCTTCTGTAGTAATTCTTGGCCTGTTTTTATTTATACAAACTCCAAATGAAAACTTAGATAGTAATGAAATACAAAAAACTAAAGAAAACCCACTAAATAAATATGAAAATATAGTAACTGAAGAAACAATAAAACCAATAGAAAAACTAGAAGAAAACACAACTAAAGAAACAACAATAACAACAGCAAAGCAAACTATACAAACAAAGAAAAAAGAAAAGGAATTTTTAATGGTTGAATATAAAATTGCCAGTAAGAATGATAGTTTGCAGCAATCGGATGATACTGTGAAGGGTTATACATCTGATACAAAAATTGCTATGGAAAAGTCTTCTAAGAAGTCCTCAAAAGATACCATAACAGAATTTAAAGCAAAAGAAAAAGGATTAGAAAAACAGCGTTTTATGGCTGAAGTAGAAAAAGTAACAAAAGAAGAAACAGAAGTGAAAGAACAGAAATCTAGATGGAGCATTGCTCCTGTTTTTGGATTGGTAGCTTCAAATTCTTTTACCAAAGCTTCGGCCATAGACGCTACTCTAAATCAGAATAAAGTATCTAGTAGAGAAACGTTATCTTATGGAGTTAACATAGCATATAAAATCAATGAAAAATGGTCTATACGTTCAGGAGCGCAAATACAAAAAGTCAATTTAGAAACTCAGAATGTAGCTATTGTTTCTGGGATACCTTTTGCAAACAACTTAACAAATATAGAGTTTTCAGGAGGAGATAATCTATTTTTTGCAAATACTATAGAATCTGTAAATGATCTTTCTACAGGATCAAATAGTAATATAGAAGAAGGTAATTTACAACAAGAATACAGTTATATAGAATTTCCTTTAGAAGCTACTTATCATCTTTTTTCATCAGATAAATTTGAAACGAATATCGTATCAGGTTTTAGTACACTTGTTTTAAATAGAAACACAATCTCTGCTAATTCATCTAATTTTAATAGAAATATAGGAGCAGCGAATAACTTAAACACTTTAAATTTTAGTGCAAACTTAGGATTAGAATTTAGAATGAATATTTCAGATAATATGAAGTTTCATGTAAACCCAATGTTTAAAGCACAATTAAATACCTTTCTAGAAGGAACCACCAATGCACAGCCATATACAATTGGAGTATATAGTGGATTAATTTTTGATTTTTAAGCGAAAAACTAAACGTTTAATTTATACTATTCCTTATATATTTTTACCTCTAAATCTCCTTGTTGATTCATAGAAGCGCGGTACATACCTGCTGTATTAAATTCAAAAACCATATTACCGTTTTTATCAAGCGCAATAATACCACCAGTACCACCTAACTTAGTAAGTTTATTTTGAATTACTTCTTTAGCAGCATCTTGTAAACTCATTTCTTTATAATCCATTAAAGCTGAAATATCGTGTGCTACCTGGACTCTAATAAAATATTCACCCCAACCCGTAGAAGAAACACCACAGGTTTCATTATTTGCATATGTTCCAGAACCAACAATTGGAGAATCTCCAATTCTGTTCCAGCGTTTATTAGTCATTCCACCAGTAGAAGTTCCAGCAGTAATATTTCCATAAGTATCTAATGCAACACAACCAACAGTTCCAAACTTACTATCTTTTATTTCAGGATCGTAAAAAGCAGTTTTACCATCATGATCTAATTGAGCTTTCATTTTTTCTTTTACACGTTGTAACGATTTGAATCTACTATCAGTATAAAAATAGCTTGAGTCTGCCAATTCTAAACCTTGTTCTTTTGCAAATACAACAGCTCCTTTACCAGATAACATTACGTGAGGAGATTTTTCCATTACTTTTCTGGCAAGAGAAATGGGGTTTTTTACTCCTTTCACTCCAGCAACAGCGCCAGCATTTAAATCACTCCCTGTCATTATAGAAGCATCTAATTCATTAGTTTCATCATGCGTAAATACAGCTCCTTTTCCAGCATTAAATAAAGGAGAATTTTCTAGTACATGAATAGTTTGTTCTACAGCATCAATACTTTTTCCTCCATTTTTAAGAATAGTATATCCTATTGTAATAGCTTCTTTTAATTTTTCTTTATACGCTGCTTCTTTTTCAGGAGTCATATTTTTCTTTAAAATAGTACCAGCTCCACCATGAATAACAATAGCAAAATCATTTACTTTTTGTGTTTCAGGAGTGTTAGACTCTTTTTTTTGACTACAACTTATAAGTAAAAGTGTTAAAAAAAACGTGGAGAATATTTTTTTCATGATAAAGTTTAATTTTAAACAAAAAACAAATGTTTTGTTTAATTTATTAATTTAGATTTATTTGTAAATTTGACTTTTCAATTTAAACAACTAAAACGTAAATACAAAATGGCAGATTTTGGTATTCAAGAAGCGTTACAAACCTTAGGGTTAAACGAAATAAACGAAGGAACTTCTACTGGTTCTAAATGGTTTTCAAACGGAGAAATTATCGAAAGTTACTCTCCTGTAGATGGAAAATTAATAGGAAAAGTAAAAGCTTCAACGAAAAACGATTACGAAAGTGTGATGAAAGAAGCTACTGAAGCTTTTAAATCATGGAGAGTATTACCAGCTCCACAAAGAGGAGAAATCGTTCGTCAATTTGGAGAAAAACTTCGTGAAAAGAAAGAAGCTTTAGGTAAGTTAGTTTCTTATGAAATGGGAAAAAGCTACCAAGAAGGTTTAGGTGAAGTACAAGAAATGATTGATATCTGTGATTTTGCTGTTGGTTTATCACGTCAGTTACACGGATTAACAATGCATTCAGAAAGACCAGGACATAGAATGTATGAGCAATACCATCCATTAGGAGTAGTTGGAATTATTTCTGCATTTAACTTCCCAGTAGCTGTTTGGTCTTGGAACACAGCTTTAGCTTGGATTTGTGGTGATGTATGTGTTTGGAAACCATCTGAAAAAACACCATTATGTGGAGTTGCTTGTCAGAACATTATTGCTGAAGTATTAAAAGAAAATAATTTACCAGAAGGTATTTCTTGTTTAGTAAACGGAAACTACGAAGTAGGAGAGTACATCTCAAAAGATACTAGAGTTCCTTTAGTTTCTGCTACAGGATCTACAAGAATGGGTAAAATTGTAGCAAAAGAAGTAGCTGGTAGATTAGGAAAATCGTTATTAGAATTAGGAGGAAACAATGCAATTATCGTTACTCCAGATGCAGATATTAAAATGACAGTTATTGGTGCTGTATTTGGTGCTGTAGGAACTGCTGGACAACGTTGTACTTCTACTAGAAGATTAATTGTTCACGATTCTATTTATGATAAAGTAAAGAATGCTGTAGTAGATGCTTATAAGCAATTACGTATCGGAAATCCATTAGATGAAAACAACCACGTTGGTCCATTAATTGATACGGATGCAGTAGGAATGTATAAAGAAGCATTAGAAAAAGTAGTAGCTGAAGGTGGAAAGATTATTGTTGAAGGTGGAGTATTAGAAGGAGAAGGATATGAAAGTGGATGTTATGTAAAGCCAGCTATTGCTGAAGCAGGAAACTACTACGATATTGTACAACATGAAACATTTGCACCGGTATTATATTTATTAAAATATACTGGAGATGTAGAAAATGCAATTGCTTTACAAAATGGAGTAGCACAAGGGTTATCTTCTGCAATTATGACGAACAATTTACGTGAAGCAGAGAGATTCTTATCGCATGCAGGATCAGATTGTGGTATTGCAAATGTAAACATTGGAACTTCAGGAGCAGAAATTGGTGGAGCTTTTGGTGGTGAAAAAGAAACTGGTGGAGGACGTGAGTCTGGATCAGATGCTTGGAAAGTATATATGCGTCGTCAAACAAACACGATTAACTATACTACTGAGTTACCATTAGCACAAGGAATTAAATTCGATTTATAGTAGTTATATAAATTTAAGGAAATAAAAAAAGGAGTCTACACTTGTTTAGTTGTGTGGCTCCTTTTTTTTCTGTTCATAATCCCCCCGAACTATAAACCGACTATATTTTTGTTTTACTTCTTTACTTGCTTACTTACACTGTAAAAGTACTTTACTTTCTCTTTCATTTTATATTTTATCGATGAATGGTCATTTGCAAAAGATGATTTTAATAGTAATATAGATTAATGTTAAAATAATACTAATATTTGCTGTTATTATATTTGTAATGATCTTATTTGTAGTTTTTTAAATGTAAATAAGTTACGTTTAAAGAAACGTTAAAAGAGATAAATATATATAAACAAAAAAGGAGCCTACTTTTAGTTTGGCTCCTATTTTAGTTCACAGCCCCCCCGAACTATAAACGCTAACTTTTTATCGAATTTCGTTACTTACACTGT
>NZ_CAZEFZ010000004.1:318740-358207 GCF_964511145.1 Tenacibaculum amylolyticum | reverse complement strand
AGCTCAGTTGGTAGAGCATCTCCCTTTTAAGGAGAGGGTCCTGGGTTCGAGCCCCAGCCCGGTCACAAAAGTTAAGCTTCTGCTTAACTTTTTTGCTTTAAGCGCATATGGCGGAATTGGTAGACGCGCTGCCTTGAGGGGGCAGTATTCATTATGAATGTGGAAGTTCGAATCTTCTTATGCGCACATAAACTTAAAACCATTGATACACAGTACAGTATCAATGGTTTTGTTTTTTTATTATAAAATATAGTATTATTTAAATAAAAAAGTATTACCTTTGTAGTGCTAGGAGACGTCCTAGCTTCTTTTTCATAGCAATTTTCCCGCTCAATCTTTGAGTGGGTTTTTTATTTTTACACACTTTCTCTATTCAATTTCTCCTTTTATGTTACTTAATATTATAACTTATTGAATAGCAAAGTACTTGTGTTTTCTCTCAAAAAAAAGATAATTTAACCTTAAAAAAACACCCTAACTCTACGATAAATAAAGATTATTTAGTATCTTAAAACTTTAATTATCCTCCTTCCCTCGAGATCTCATTCGAGATTATCATAAAAAGCCTTTCGGTTCTGAAAGGCTTTTTTATTCTACATTGTATTTCTTAAAAAACACATTTACCCTGTGCTCATTAATTTCTAAAATAAAAGTTCTTTTGTGCTGTTCAATATAATTTAACTTCTTTCACATATAATTAACTCTAGTCATTACAATAATGCGTATTATTGCAGTATGCGTAAATTTTTATACATTTTAGTAATTTTACTAACCTCACTACAAGGTTTTTCCCAAAATCAAAAACTTAAAGGGCAGATTATACATGCAGATACAAAGAAAGCATTAAGTGCTGCGCATATATTAAACCTAAACTCTGTAGTGGGTACAATTACAAATGAAGAAGGGCTTTTTGAATTAACAGCAAAAGCTAACGATACTGTATTAGTATCTTACTTAGGATTTGAATCTATTAAACTAAAAGTTACCAATGATTTATTAAAAGGTAATGAATTAGTCATAGCTTTAAATGAAAAGCCTGAAGAAGTAAAAGAAATTGTTATTAACTCTACAAAATTGATTGGAATACTTGAAGTAGATGTAAAGCAAGTTCCTAAAGATCGTTTTACAAGAATTCATTTAAATGGTTTACCACAAACATATGAAGTAGGCCGACCTCAAAAACTATCTTCCCCTATTGCTAAGCTCTTAAATCCTGTCGATTTAGTATATGGGCTCTTTGGGAAAAAACCTAAACAATTAAAAAAACTTCAGAAACTAAAAAAAGAAGACGATTTACGTAAGATGCTTGCAGGTAAATTCGACAGAGAGGTAATGATGGAATATTTAGAAATGGATAAACAACAATTAACTAAGTTATTAGCAGATTGTAATTATTCAGAATATTTTATAAAAAAAGCTAGTGACTTACAAATGATTGAAGCAGTATTAAACTGTTATGAGAAATATAAAGCTATAAAAAAGGGAAAAATTGATAGAAATAGAATACCAGATTCTAAAAATTAAACATTCAAATGATGCTATTTAAAATAGTATTTATCTCTTAAATTATAGTATATGATCAAAAAATTACTTTACACCCTAGTATACTTTGCTATTATTACAAATGCTTTTTCACAAGAAAGTTATTATAATAATGTTGATCTTAACCTTACAGGAACTGCCTTAAAAGATGCTTTAGCTGTAAAAATAATAAATACACATACCAATCCTTTAGATTATTCGCCTGGAATATGGAATGCATCTAAAGCAACAGACGTAAATCCTACAAATAATACAGAAGTACTACTTTTTTATGGATACAGTGCTTCTGGCTCTACAGCCAGAACTAGAGGAATTGACGATAATGGTGGTAATGTAGGTCAATGGAATCGAGAACATGTTTTTGCAAACTCTTTAGCTGTGCCTGATTTAGATCAAGCTGGTGTAAATGGCCCTCCTTATGCAGATGCGCATAACTTAAGACCTTCAGATACACAGATGAATTCTTCTAGAGGAAATAAAAAATTTGCTACAGGTTCTGGTGATTCAGGATCAGTTACAGATGGTTGGTATCCTGGTGATGAATGGAAAGGAGATGTAGCAAGAATTATTATGTATATGTATCTTAGATATGGAGATCAGTGTAAACCTACCTTTGTTGGTGTAGGAGATGCATCACAAACTCCTGATGACATGATTGATTTATTTTTGCAATGGAATGCTGAAGATCCAGTATCTGATGTTGAAAAGCAAAGAAATCCATTTCATGAAAACACAACAAATACTTATGCCCAAGGAAACAGAAATCCTTTTATAGACAACCCTAGACTAGCAACAAGAATTTGGGGTGGTCCGCAAGCAGAAGATATTTGGGGAATTTATACTAGTTCTGATAGTGAAGCTCCTTCCACTCCAACTAATGTGGTGGCAAGTAATATTACAACTTCATCTATAGATGTGTCTTGGACAGCTTCGACAGATAATACTGCTGTTACTAGTTATGATGTTTTTGTAGATGGTAATCTTTCTAAGAATACAACGAGTACTAGTATAACGCTAGATAATTTAGCTTCAAATACAACTTATGAGATAACTGTTCTAGCTAAAGATGCTGTAGGAAATGAATCTCCTCAAAGTAATGCTATCAACCCTAAAACACTTGAAGATACGCAAGCACCTACTACTCCAACTAATGTTGTGATTAGTAATGAAACGGATACAACTTTTAAAATTTCTTGGACAGCCTCTACAGATAATACAGCAGTTACTGCTTATGAAATTTATATAGACAATACATTAAACGGTACGTCAACAACAGCTACTTACACTGCAAATCAACTTAGTGCATCTACCACTTATAGTGTACAAGTACTAGCTAAAGATGCTGTAGACAATAAATCTCCTTTAAGTACAGCAGTTGATGCTACAACTACAGATGGAAGCACAGGAAATGCTAATGAATTATTTTTCTCTGAATATGTAGAAGGTTCGAGTAATAATAAAGCTTTAGAAATAGCAAATGTTACCTCTAATCCAATTAATTTATCTAGTTATAGTATCAAAAGAAATGGAAATGGAGGAGCTACATGGTCTGCTCCTTTAAATTTATCAGGGACTATTGCTCCTGGAGATGTATATGTTATAATTAATGGAAGCGCATCAATTCAAGAATTAATTGATGAAGCAGATTTAGTACATCCAAACAATAGTACAACTAACAATGGAGAGCCGATCAACTTTAACGGGAACGACCCTATAGGTTTATTCAAAAATGATGTTTTAATTGATATCATTGGTGTTTTTAATGGTGGTTCTGCAAATTTTGCAAAAGATGTAACATTAAGACGTAAAAGCACTGTTACAGGTCCTAATACTGCTTTTGACTTAAATAATGAATGGATAGAGCTTCCTAGAGATGATGTTGAAAATATAGGTAGACACGATGCTGCTACTGCTAGTGTTAATGATGAAATCTTAAATAGAGTTGAAATTTACCCTAACCCTATTGTAAATAATACCATTTATGTTAAAAATACAAACGGTATTATTATAAATAAGGTGATTATTTATGAAATTAATGGAAAAGAGGTTTTCAAAAGTTCTAAAGGAATTACTAACGAAGGCCTTAAAATAGATAAGCTTCATACTGGAACTTACTTCCTAAAAATGAAAAGTAATCTAGGAAACATAACCAAAAAAATACTAGTTAAATAGAAATTTAAAGCAGCAAAATTTGCTGCTTTTTTTATACCACTAATTCAACTTAAAAAAGTAAATTTGTGCCTTTAACAACACAAACTAAATTAAATGATTCATTTCTTTGGAAACGCAAACAGTAAAGTATTTGCTGTTCAAACATCAAAAGAATTAACAACAGAAGATATTTCAAAACTTACTTGGTTATTTGCGAATAAACCTAAAATAAATATGGCGTCTCTTGACGCCTTTTTTGTTGGGCCAAGGGCAGCTATGATTACTCCATGGAGTACCAATGCTGTAGAAATAACTCAAAATATGGGAATTGAAGGTATCATGAGAATTGAAGAATTTGAAGCAGTTGCTGAAGATTTTTCTGATTTTGATCCTATGATCTCACAAAAATTCAATGGACTTCATCAAGATATCTTTACTATAGATATTGTTCCTGAACCTATTCTAGAAATTGAAGATATTGCAGCTTATAATGAAGCTGAAGGTTTAGCTCTTAGCAATGAAGAAATTGAATATTTAAATCAAGTTTCAGAAAATATTGGAAGAAAACTAACAGACTCAGAAGTTTTTGGATTTTCTCAAGTAAATTCTGAACACTGTAGGCATAAAATTTTCAACGGAACTTTTGTTATTGATGGTGAAGAACAACCTACTTCTTTATTCAAAATGATTAAAGAAACGTCAAAACAACATCCGAATGATATTGTTTCTGCCTATAAAGACAATGTTGCTTTTATCAAAGGGCCTACCGTTGAGCAATTTGCTCCAAAGTCTGCAGATAAACCAGATTTTTACGAAGTAAGTGATTTTGAATCTGTAATTTCTTTAAAAGCAGAAACACACAACTTCCCTACTACAGTAGAGCCTTTTAATGGAGCTGCTACAGGTTCAGGTGGTGAAATTCGAGATCGTTTAGCTGGTGGAAAAGGTTCTATTCCTTTGGCAGGTACTGCTGTATATATGACTTCTTATTCTCGTTTAGATCAAAACCGTCCATGGGAAAAAGGAATGAATGAGCGTGATTGGTTATACCAAACTCCTATTAACATTCTTATCAAAGCATCTAATGGAGCTTCTGATTTTGGAAATAAATTTGGACAACCACTTATTTGTGGATCAGTTTTAACTTTTGAGCATGAAGAAGATGCAAGAAAACTTGGTTTTGATAAAGTAATCATGCAAGCTGGTGGAATTGGTTATGGAAAAACAGCGCAAGCAATAAAAGATACACCAAAAGATGGTGATAAAATAGTAATTCTTGGAGGTGAAAACTACCGAATTGGTATGGGAGGAGCCGCTGTATCTTCTGCAGATACAGGTGAATTTTCTTCTGGTATTGAATTAAATGCTGTACAAAGATCAAATCCAGAAATGCAAAAACGTGCTGCTAATGCAGTCCGTGGAATGGTAGAAAGTGATGAAAACTTAATTGTTTCTATTCACGATCATGGAGCTGGTGGACATCTAAATTGTTTGTCTGAATTAGTTGAAGATACTGGTGGAAAAATTGATTTAGATAAACTTCCTGTTGGTGACCCTACCCTATCTGATAAAGAAATCATTGGAAACGAATCTCAAGAACGTATGGGATTGGTTATCGCTAAAGAAAATATTGAAACATTAGAACGTATTGCAGACAGAGAACGATCTCCAATGTATACTGTTGGTGATGTTACAAATGATCATCGTTTTACATTTCAATCAAAATCTAAAGGCAACACTCCTATGGATTTGGCATTGTCTGATATGTTTGGAAGCTCTCCAAAAACCATTATGAATGATGTTACTATTGATAGAAATTACAATGAAGTTTCTTACACAAAAGAAAATTTCCAATCTTACTTAGAACAAGTACTACAATTAGAAGCAGTAGCTTGTAAAGATTGGCTTACCAATAAAGTAGATCGTTGCGTTGGAGGAAAAGTTGCAAAACAACAATGTGTTGGACAACTACAATTGCCTTTAAATAATGTAGGAGTTATGGCTTTAGATTATAAAGGAAAAGAGGGAATTGCCACTTCTATTGGACACTCTCCTATTTCTGGTTTAATCGATTCTAAAGCTGGAAGTTTAAACTCTATAGCAGAAGCATTAACAAATATTATTTGGGCGCCTTTAAAAGATGGACTACAATCGGTTTCACTTTCTGCAAACTGGATGTGGCCTTGTAAAAATGAAGGTGAAGATGCTCGTTTATATAAAGCAGTGAAAGCTGTTTCTGAATTTTCTATTGACCTAGGAATCAATGTTCCAACAGGAAAAGATTCTTTATCAATGAAGCAAAAATATCCTAATGAAGATGTTATTTCTCCTGGTACTGTAGTGATTTCAGCTGCTGCAAACTGTAATGATATTACTAAAATTATAGAACCAGTTTTCAAACACAATCAAGGAAAAATTTATTATATCAATCTTTCTCAAGATACTCCAAAATTAGGCGGAAGTTCTTTCGGGCAAGTTGTAAATAAGATTGGTACTGAAGCTCCTTCTATAAAAGATGCAACTTTCTTTAAGAAAACATTTAATGTAATACAGCAATTAATTAAAGATGAAAAAATTGTTGCTGGACACGATATTGCTTCGGGTGGATTTATTACGACTCTTCTAGAATTGTGTTTCGCCAATACAAATACAGGAGCAAATATTGATATAACTTCATTACAACATTCAGATTCTATTCAGTTATTATTTTCTGAAAACGCTGGAATTATTATTCAAGCTGCAGACGATTCTGTTGAGAAAATATTACAAGAAAATGAAATTGAATTCTTTAGCATTGGTACTGTTACAGAATCGGATCGACTGAATATTAAAAATAACGATGATTTATATTCACTATCTGTTAGTGAATTGAGAGATGTTTGGTATAAAACGTCTTATCTTTTAGATCAAAAACAAACAGCAAGTAATTTAGCTGAAGATCGTTATCAAAACTATAAAAATCAGCCTTTAACTTACAACTTTCCTTCGCAATTTACTGGGAAATTACCTAAAATAACTGCTACTCAACCAAGACCTAAAGCCGCGATTATTAGAGAAAAAGGCTCTAATTCAGAAAGAGAAATGGCAAATGCTATGTACTTAGCTGGTTTTGATGTGAAAGATGTACATATGACTGACTTAATTTCTGGTCGCGAAACTTTAGAAGATATTCAGTTTATTGGTGCAGTTGGAGGTTTCTCGAATTCTGATGTTTTAGGATCTGCTAAAGGCTGGGCTGGAGCTTTTCTTTACAATGAAAAAGCAAACGCTGCTTTAAAGAAATTCTTTGAACGAGAAGATACGCTATCTGTGGGAATCTGTAATGGATGCCAGTTATGGATGGAACTAGAATTAATTAATCCAGAGCATGGAACACATGGAAAAATGGATTATAATGATTCTAAAAAACACGAAAGTTCATTTACTTCTGTAAAAATTCAGAAGAACAATTCAGTAATGTTATCTACATTAGAAGGCAGTACTTTAGGCGTTTGGATTTCTCATGGAGAAGGTAAATTTAATTTACCTATGAGTGAAGAAAATTATAATATCGTAGCAAAGTACGCATACGAAGGTTATCCACATAATCCTAATGGTTCCGACTATAATGTTGCAATGCTAACTGATACAACGGGACGTCATTTAGTAACCATGCCACACATAGAGCGTTCTACGTTCCAGTGGAATTGGCCGTATTATCCTGAAAACCGTAAAGATGAAGTTTCTCCTTGGTTAGAAGCTTTTGTCAATGCACGCAAATGGATAGAAAATAAAAAATAACCTACTTTTACATATTATTTGAAAAACCTCTTGTAGTTCAAGAGGTTTTTTCGTTTATTGAAATCGTATTCTAATGTAACTTTCTCTTTAACTAATTATGAAAACTGTACAGAACTCCCCTATTACTTTAAATGATTTGAAAACTCCCAAGGGAAAGTTTCTTTCAGGAAATTTAAATGATTTCAAGAAAAAAAATAAACATCGAATTCTTGAGGATTGGGCAAAAGAATATGGAGAGCTGTATACTATTAAGCTAGGACCTATAAAAGCATTAGTTTCTGCAAGTACTGATTTGAATGCAGCAATTTTACGTCAGCGACCAACCAAATTTAGAAGACTTTCTAAAATTGATGAAGTTTTTGTAGAAATGGGATTACATACTGTTTTTAATGCTGAAGGTGCGCATTGGAGAAAACAGCGCAAACCAGTATCGGAAGCTTTAAATGTAAAAAAAGTTAAGGGCTACTACCCTATTATTCAAAGTAAAGTTCAAAATTTAATCACTAAAATTAATTCATATCAAAATTCAGAAGAGTCTGTTGAGATTTTACACGATTTTATAGCTTTTACTATAGATGTTACTACTGAAATTGCTTTTGGATATCAATTAAACACACTAGAAAATAAAGAAGATAGTTTTCAAAATCATTTGGAACTCATTTTTCCTACAATTAATAAACGAATTACATCTGCCTTTCCAATTTGGAGATATTTCCCATCGAAAAAAGACAAATCACTAAAAAAATCTTTAAAGGCAATAGAAGAAATTGTAAACGGTTTTATTAAAGATGCAAAAAAGAGATTAGAAAATGATGAAAGTTTACGAGCAAATCCTTCTAATTTTTTAGAAGCTTTACTAATTGAAAGCGAAAAAGAAAATAGTGTTTTTGATGAAAAAACTCTGTACGGAAATGTAATTGCAATGCTTATTGCAGGGGAAGACACTACATCAAATACTTTAGCATGGACTCTATTTTATTTGGCACAGTATCCAGAAATTGTAACAAAAATTAGAAGTGAAGCTTTATCGGTTTACAAAAATGAAACTCCAGAAAGTTACGATCAAATAGCTGAACTTAAGTACACCAATGCGGTAATACAAGAAGCTATTCGGTTAAAGCCAACAACTCCTATCCTATTCTTTCAGGCAAATGAAGATGTAGTATTGAATAACGTATCTATTCCAAAAAACACAAGTATTATATTACAAAATACGTTTGCTACTATGCAAGAAGAAAACTTTTCGAATGCAAATGAATTTATTCCAGAACGTTGGCTAAAAGCTGAATGTCCTTATTTACAAAATCATACTCCTAAAGCAGTAAAAGCTTTTGGTGGTGGACCAAGATTATGTCCAGGAATGCATTTATCTATAACAGAAATGACTGCTGCTATTTCTAGTATTTGTAAACAATTTGATATTTCTTTAGATGAAGATGCAAAAAACATTCATGAAAACTTTGCATTTACAGTGCATCCAGAAAATTTAAAAGTGAAATTTAAAAAAGTAGTTTCTTAAAGCTTATAAACCAATATCTTTTTTTGCCTTTTCTAATAAACCTAAAGCAACAGAATCCATTGCGTTGTTTTCTATTAATGTTGCATTCGCAAAAGTGTCGGTAAACATTTCTTTGATAAAAGGCATTTTACTTGTTCCGCCAGTAAGAATAAGATAATCAATATTTGTTTTTTGTACTCCTGCCAATTCACAACACTGTAAAGATGTTCTTAGAATTTTTTCTACTATATCTTTAATCGCTTCTTCTAAAAGGTTTTTAGTTATTGTTAAATCATTAGGTATAAACTCGCTAATAAAGTTAAACTTTTCAACATCAGATAATTTAATCTTTGTATTTTCAATTTCCCCTAATAAAGAATGCGCTTTCTTGTATTGAATCAACTCATAGAATTGCGTTACTTTTTCTTTATATTTTGCATTCCCCATCATTTTTTTAACTAACAACTCTGTTTTTAAAGTGTATAGTGAAGTCGTTATCTTATTCCAGTCTGCAGCATATCTGTAAGGAGTATCAGGTAATGATAATCCTTTTAATTTATCTGGAGTTTTATAGCCAAGTTCTGAGAAAAATGATTTTAATGCAAAACTACCATCAATATCTGTTCCTCCTAAAGAAACACCAGAAGTTGCTAATATTTGTAATTCTTTATTTTTTCCTTCTACTTCTACAATTGTAAAATCACAAGTTCCTCCACCCAAATCTGCAACAATAGCTAATGATTTTTCTTTCAATTTATCTTTATGATGATAAGCAGCTGCAATAGGCTCTTCTAAAAAAGAATAATTTTTATAGCCTACATCTTTTAAAATAGTTTCTAATTGTGTAATTCCAGAATTTGCTCCATTTTCATTTTCAGATAATCGAACAGGTTTACCAACCACTACATAGTCTGTTTCTTTTCCTGTAAATAATTCTGTTTCTTTTTTTACATGCTTCAAATAATTCACGATGATATTATGAAATAGAATTGTTGTTCCTGGTTTTAAGCTTGTACCTTGTTTAAAAAATGGTGTTCCTAAAATTCTTTTAAAACTTTTCATATATCTACCATAGCCATTATTTATATAAGTATCTGTAGCAATACTTCCATATATAGGATTCTGAATATCCTTAAAAGGAAAAAATACACAACTTGGTAACGATTTCTTTTCTTCAAAAGATACCATTTGTGTTTTACCGTCCTTATATACTGTACTTATAGTGTTAGAAGTTCCAAAATCTAATCCGCAAATATTTTTCATCGATGTATTATAAAAAAGACGCGCAATTTACAGCAATCATTTATTATAATAACTTTTACTCACTTATTTCTTTTCAAAATTTAAGATTGAAAACAAAAACATTCCAAAAAGCAGCTATTTACAATTGTAAACAACTGTAATCATAACTAAAAGGTACATTTCTTAGTTACAATTATGAACTATTAGCAGTAGTTATACTCATTAAGTTAACTAAAGTCATTTATTTAAGGTATAATACATCGATATTAGTCTAATAATTAGTGATTATTCGCATTATCTACCTCCTATATGCTATAAAGCAAGCATATTTAAAGTATTAAACATACTTTTAGACTGTTTTACAATTGTATAAAAAGATAAAACCTTTATTTTTAAGGTGTTATAGATTTATCTTATAGCAAATACCTAAACCACTCTATTTTAATTATTTATCTGCATTCATTTAACGTGTTGGTTTATTATGACTATTGCTCTAAACCATATTTTTTGATTAACACACTTGTTTATCTTTGTAAACTTTGTTATATTTACAATCGTAAACAAACACGTAGTTTACATTTGTAACACTTATGATAGATCGCTTAAAACTCATATTAGATTATTATAATTTGACTTCCTCTAATTTTGCAGAGAAAATTGATGTCCCTAGATCTAGTATTTCTCATTTACTTTCTGGAAGGAATAAACCTAGCTTAGATTTTATTATAAAAGTTGATAAAGCCTTTGATGAAGTCGAGCTTGATTGGCTTTTATACGGTAAAGGAAGCTTTCCTAAGACAATATCAGAAAAGCCTTCCCTATTTAGTCAAAAAATAACTGAAGTTAAGCAAGAAGAAAATAATTTTGATAATCAGAAAAAAAGCAATAACTTTTCAGATGGTAAACCACGCATATTAAGAAAAGTAATCTTATTATATGACGATGGTACTTTCGACGCATTTGACAAGTAGTTCCCTAGAATTACTTTTTAAATAATCCCCTAGAAAAAATAAGTCTGTATGAAAATACAGACTTATTTGTTTTTATATAGCCAAATAATGGAAGAGCTGTTTAAAATTATAGCATAAAAAACCGCTCTACTATGGCACAATAGAGCGGTTTGCAAACTCGAAACGTAGTTAAGCAGTAATTTATACTACGATTCTTTTTCTAATTTAAGGATGTTATTATTAGATCCTTTTAAATAAATCTTTTCATTGTTCACATATGTAACTGTAAAATTACCTATATGATTATTAGGTAAATTATCAGACACAATTGTAAACTTAACAGAACCGTCTGCTAATTGCTCAGCTTCCCAAGTTCCTGTGTAATTTTCCCCATTTCCTTCAGCTACAATCGTTCCATCTTCTTTAAATAAAAATACGGTATTATATTCTGAAGTCTTATCTACTCCATCTACTTCTAAATACTTTATTTTCCATACATCTACAGCTGTTACAATATCCTTTACTCTATTCACATTTATATCTCCATCATTAGGACAAGATCTCTTAAATTTTAATAAATGATTTTGCTCTCCTTGTAAATGCACTATATCTTCATCTAAACGAGTTAATAAATAATAATCGTTAATATCATTAGTTAATGTAGAAGAAGATAATGAAACTGCTATTCCACCTGTAGCAACTTCTTGTGTAACCCAAGTTCCTTCATGTTCGGTAGTTCCATCTTTTGCTACAAATGTTCCATCTTCGTTAAAGTTAAATACATATTCAGCATAGTTTTCTTGTACATTTTCACCATTAACTTCTAAATATGAGATTAACCAGTTACATTCTGTAATTACTTCTTTAAAAGCACCTACTCTTACATCTGGACATTTCTTTTTAATTTTCATGATGTCGCTATTACCTCTATCTAATTCTAAGAAATTATCGCCACACTCTAAGATTTTCCATTCTCCAATAAAACTTTCAACTGCATTTGTTGCATTCGTTTCAAATTTTACAGCCAATGCACCATTACTAGTTTCTTCAACTGTCCATGTACCGCTACCTTTCTCAACACCATTACTATTAAACGCTTTAAATGTAAAATCATCTTTAAACTTAAACCTGTATGCTACTAGATCTGTATTTGTACTATGCCTTTTTATTTCCCATATACATTCTTTAAGATTTCTCTTAACTGAAGTAATATCACAGTCATTATCATCATCGTCATAATCATAATCATCATCTTCGTCACAACTATCTTTAGCTTCGTTTATAACACGCTCTAATTCTTGATTGTTATTAACTACTACAGTAGAACCATCTGCTAATACCATTGCTACAGGAAAGTTTAAACTAGCTAATACATTATCATCTAAATTTTTAATAAAACGGAATAATTCTTTATCATTATTTATTGTCTTTGTTTCAATTACATCAAAAGAAGTATTAAAAATTGAGATAGAAATAGGATATTTAAAATCGATACACTCAATGTCATCATCATCTTGATTTTCTCCTACACAAGAGCTGATTAGTTCTTCTAATTCAGCTTCATTATTAATTACTGTTTCTGTAAAATCACTAGATATAATTGTTACTGGAAATTGAATATTTAACTGATCTATGTCATTATCAAATTCTTCAAAAATCTCCTCAATTGTATCAAAATCTTCCTCTGAGTCTATAATAATTTCTATATTATTGACTACTACAGTTACTGGAAGTTTTACTTCTAAGCAATTAGCTCTATCTATAATATTATCTTTAGAACCATCGTTTGTAGATGTACGACTAATTAACGTTGTTAATGAAGAATTAGCTTTAAGAGTTTCATTAGCATTAGGTTGTGATATATCTATTGTTTCTTGCTGACAAGAGTATATACTAATGAATAAAGCTAAGGCTAAAAATTTAAAGGGGTTAAAATAGCTACTTGTTTTCATGGTTAATATATTTTTACAAATTAGAAATTATTTAAATGACTTGTTTATATCTAAAACAAGGAACCTTTAAAAATTCCTACCCTCGTATTTATTTTTTTTTAATTTTAGAAAAATTATGTTAATAGTTTAATGGAAAAACCTACTAACAAAGATATTTGTAACGAAAACTTTTTTGCTTCATTTTTCTCTAAAAACGCAAAAAGCTTATACCATTTTCTCTATTATAAATATGGAGAGTTATTGAACCCTGAAGATAAGGTACAAGAAGCGTTTTTAAAAGTTTGGCAAAATTGTCATAAAATAATCCCAGAAAAAGCAAAGAGCTTTTTATACACTACAGCTAATAATTTAATGATTAATCAGCTAAACCGTGAAAAAGTAAAGTTGAAATATCATGAAATCCCAAAAAAGAAGCATACCAATGAATCTCCTGAGTTTTTACTAGAAGAAAAAGAGTATCTAGAAAAAATTGAAATGGCACTTGCTAACTTAACTGAAGCACAAAGAGTTGCTTTTATGCTAAATAGAGTTGAGGGAAAACGATTTAAGGAGATTTCGGAAATCCTAGGAATTTCGGTTAAAGCAGTAGAAAAAAGAATTTACGGAGCTTTAAGAAAACTAAGAGAAGAAATAGATGGATTGTAAAATTTTATATAGTGAGGGTAGGAATTTTTAAATCTAACTTGTTATAATAATAAGTAATCGTATGGAAAGAGCAGTATTAATAAAGAAATGGTTAGATAATGATTTGAATTCTGAGGAATTAAAATTATTTGAAGCGCTTGATGATTATGATGAATTAATCAAATTATCTAAAGGTTTGCAGCATTTTAAGGCTCCAGATATAGACACGGACCAAATGTTGATTTCTTTGCTAGATAAAAAGCGTGCGCCAAAAAATAAAATCCGAAAAATGTGGATACCATTAAGTCGTATTGCTGCTATTTTAGTAATTGGATTTAGTCTTTTCTATTACTACTTATTTGCCAATAAAGAAACTACTGTTAAAGCACTAGCTTCAGAAAAAATAACTACTTTATTGCCAGATACTTCAGAGGTCTTAATTAATGCTATGTCTGAAATTAGTTTTAATGAAAAAACTTGGCTGCAAAAAAGAGAAATCAACCTTAAAGGAGAAGCTTACTTTAAAGTAGCTAAAGGTGAAAAATTCAAGGTGTTAACAAGTAAAGGGACTGTTGCTGTTTTAGGTACAGAATTCAACGTTAAAAATAGAGGAAGCGACTTTGAAGTTATTTGCTATGAAGGTTTGGTAATGGTAACTTACAACAGCAAAAATTTTGAATTATCTGCTGGAGATTCTTTTAAATCCGGCATTTTATTAAATAATAAAACTACTGCGTCAGCTCCTTCTTGGATTAATAACGAAACACATTTTAGTAGCGAACCGCTACAAAAAGTAATTAATGAACTAGAAAGACAATATAATGTAAATGTAAAAACAGCGGGCATAGATACTAATCAATTAATAACTGGTAAGTTTATTCATGACGATCTAGATATTGCTCTGAAAGCTATAACTTTACCATTGAATATTACTTATGAACGTAATGAAAACACGATAACTTTAAGAAGTGAAGATTAAATTACTAACTATTCTCCTACTTTTTGTTGGTATCTTTTCTTCATTTTCCCAAAGCAATAGTGAAGAAAAATATCCGCTTAAAGATGTTATAAAGGCACTAGAAAAACGATATGGCATTAGTTTTTCTTTTGCTGATAAAATTATAGAGAATAAAACTTCACCATTACCTAAATCTACATTACAACTTCAAGAAGCACTACGTAAAATTTCTGCTGCTACCCGTTTGGATTTTAAAATGTTAAATAGTCAATTGGTTGTAATTAGCCGAAAAAAAACACAAATATTTAGATATCAAAATCTAGATGAAGTATATGTACAAGGATATTTAACTTCTGGAATTACAAAGAATAACGACGGTGCTATTCAACTCAAAACAAAAAAGTTAGGGATTCTCCCTGGACTTATAGAACCAGATGTTTTACAAACTATAAAATCGTTGCCAGGTGTTATTAGTGCCGATGAAACTATTTCTAACATAAATATTAGAGGTGGAACACATGATCAAAATTTAATTCTTTTTGATGGAATTCGTATGTATAAAACTGGACATTTTTTTGGTTTAATTTCTGCTTTTAATCCTTACTTAAATTATGATATTACACTTTCTAAAAGTGGTAGTAGTTCTAAATATGGTGAGAGTATTTCTAGTGTAATTGACATGAAATTGCCTGAAGAAATACCTAATGAATTTGCTATTGGCGCTGGTTTCAATTTGATTAATTTAGATGTAGTAACCTCTATTCCACTTAGTGCTACAACAGGATTACAATTAGCCGCAAGAAGATCCATTACCGATTTTATAGACACACCGACTTATAATCAATATTTTAACCGTGCTTTTCAAGATTCTGATTTAAGTGCACTTTTAAATAACAATAGCCTTTTAGTAAAAGATGAAAATTTTCGTTTTCACGATGTTTATGGAAAATTTATATGGGATATTACTCCTGATGATAAATTGCAATTAGTTTTCTTGAATATTGATAATAACTTATCATATAATGAAGTTTTGACTGGAACTATTCAAGATCAAGAATTAGACAGTCGATTAAATCAAAATAACGTTACAACCGGTATAACGTACACAAGAAAATGGCACGATCGACTAACTACTCGTGTTCAAAAATATTTTACATACTATAATTTGTCTTCAAAAAATGCAGATATTCAAAATCAGCAAATTTTAGAGCAAGAAAATGAAATTCAAGATAATGGATTGCAAATAGAAACGGCATATACACTAAACTCTAATACTTCTTTAATGGCTGGTTATCAGTTTTCTCAAGTTGCTATTAGTAATTTAGAACATGTAGATAATCCTTTTTTCCGTAGGTTTATCAAGCAAGTATTACTAACGCATGCATTATATGGTCAATATAATTATACATCACATAATATTAGCTTAAAAGCTGGAATACGAGCTAATTATTTTGATAAGTTTAATCGATTTTCTATTGAACCTAGGTTTTCATTTAACTATAAATTTCTTCCGAATTTCAGATTGTTAGCTACAGGAGAACTTAAAAGTCAAGCAGTATCTCAAATTATTGATTTACAGGATGATTTTTTAGGGATAGAAAAAAGACGTTGGATTTTAGCAAATAACAGTACGGTTCCAATTATTACCAGTAAACAATTAAGTTTAGGCATTTCTTATAAAGAAAATGATCTTCTTATTAGTGGCGAGGTGTATATAAAAGATGTAGATGGAATTACTGCTAGAAGTCAAGGGTTCCAAAATCAATTTCAGTTTATGAACGATATTGGAAGCTATAAAATTCAAGGAATTGACTTCTTAATTAATAAGAAATTTAAAAATATAAACACCTGGTTAAGTTACAGTTACAACGTTAATAATTATGCTTTTAACTCTTTAAATAATGCTGAGAGTTTTCCTAATAACGTGGATATTAGAAACGTAATTAATTTAGCAGGTACGTATACTTATAAAGATTTAAAATTCGCATTGGGAGTCCATTGGTTTACTGGAAAGCCTTTTACAAGACCAGTAGATATTACTCCTCTTGGCGATGGAATTATTTATGAAAATCCTAATAGTTCTAGAATTACTGATTATTTGCGTTTGGATACTTCTGTAAATTATAGTTTTAAAATAGGAAATGCTAAAGCAACAAGTGGACTTTCACTATGGAGTATTTTAGATAAAAGAAATTTATTAAATGTGTATTATGATATAGAAAATAGCAGTATATCAGAAATTGAAAATATTTCTCTTCGAATTACACCTAATGCTAGTTTTAGAATTGAATTTTAGTTTAAAAAAACATCATAAACAAAAAAAATAATTAGATTCAGAAACATTAGATTTACACATCATTAAACAAAACAATCAAACTTTTATTTAAAATAATAAAAAGCTATTTAAATACAGTTGATTCCCACTCGCTGAGAATCGCGTATTTAAAAATTTCTGGACAATGATACAGAATATTAAATTCTGAGAGCATCTTGAAATTGACAGTAAATTCTGTTTTTTTGCAAACCATTTAATCATTATTCGCATAACAAATGTCAATCTGAATTTTTCCAGACTCTTATTCCAAATCATTATTTAATAATATAATGAGATTCTTAAATAAATTAGGAATGATGTTAAAAACGTAATCATGATTCGATACGGATATTCAAAAAATATTTTAACTAAAAACAAAAAAGCTACTCTTCTATAAAAAGAGCAGCTTTTATTATTTTTTATATTTGGCTAAATTTTAAGTTAGCATACCACCATCTACAGATAATGTTTGTCCTGTAATATAACTACTCATATCTGAAGCTAAGAATACACAAGCATCTGCAATATCTTTTGGAGATCCTCCTCTTTTTAATGGAATTTCATTTCTCCAACCTTCAACTACTTTCTCATCTAACTTTGCTGTCATTTCAGTTTCAATAAATCCTGGAGCTACTACATTACTACGAATATTTCTAGATCCTAATTCTAAAGCAACTGACTTAGAGAAACCTAAAATTCCTGCTTTAGAAGCTGCATAATTTGCTTGACCTGCATTTCCTTTTAATCCAACTACAGAACTCATGTTAATAATAGAACCTGCTCTTTGCTTCATCATTGGTCTGATAACAGCCTTTGTTAAGTTGAATACAGATTTTAAATTTACTTGAATTACTTTATCAAAATCGTCTTCAGAAATACGCATTAATAAGTTATCCTTTGTAATTCCTGCGTTGTTCACTAATATATCTATAGTTCCGAATTCTTCAAGTACATTCTTTGCTAATTCTTGAGCTGCATCAAATTCAGCAGCGTTAGATTGGTATCCTTTAGCATTCACTCCTAATTCTTTTAATTCATTTTCTAAAGCATTAGCAGCATCTACAGATGAGTTATATGTAAAAGCAACATTGGCTCCTTGCTTTGCAAACTCAATAGCAATTCCTCTTCCAATACCTCTGGTTGCTCCAGTAACTATAGCTGTTTTATTTTCTAAAAGTTTCATTTCAGTTGTTGTTTTTAATGTGCCAAATATAAAAGTTTAATTTGATTGTATAAAAAAAGCGTTCAATAAAGAACGCTTTTTTAGTATTATTAAAAATCTATTTTTAAAGTTTTACTTTCTTAGGTTTTTCATAATTAAATAGATAATCTACATCCATTTCTTTAATTTTTCCTAATTTAGAAAGTGCCTTTAAATCAATATCTTTTTTATTTGCTACTACCATGATATTATAATCTTGACCTTTGATATTATTATTGAAGAAATTTCTAAGGTCTTCCATAGTCATGTTCTTAATAGCATTGTAAATTTTCTCTCTGTTATCATTATCGATACCTTTTTTCTTTAAGCTTTCATATGCCCAGAAAATTCCTGTATCGTTAATTCTTTCAGCTGCAATCTTTTTTAATGCCGCTGCTTTTGCTGCATTAAATTGTTTTTCTGCTTCAGGCATATTTGTCATTAAATCCATCATTGCATCTACAGCATCTGGAATTTTATTTGCTTGAGTTCCAATATATGCATACACATAGTTTGGATTTCCTTTTTCTGATGCATTACTATAAGCTGCAAATGCCGAATATGCTAAAGATTTAGACTCACGAATCTCTTGGAAAACGATAGAAGATAATCCACTACCAAAATAGTTATTGAATAATGCAGAAACTGCCATTTTTTCAGGATCGAACTCCTCTCCTTTTGCTAAAAATAACATTTCAGCTTGCACCATATCATAATCTACAAAGTATACATTGTCTCCTGTTTTCGTGTTTTCGTATACTTTCTTCTCAGGATATTCTTTTAAATCTGCTACTACAACAGCGTGATTATTTTCTAATGCCGTTTTAGCTTGGTCTAAATCTTTACCATAGTAGAAAACTCTGTGTTTGTAATTCTTTAAATCTTTTACTAAGTCTACTAATTCAGCTGGATCAAATTTATTTAACTCCTCAATTGTATAGATATCTCTTAAGCGAGAGTTTTCACCATATTGTCCGTAACTCATTAAACCATTCCACATGATTTGTCCTTTATTTGCTTTGGTATCATTACGACGCTTAGCAATTTTATCTACATATTTTGTGTATGTTTCTTGATCTGGTTTTGCATTAGCCCATAATTCTTCTAATAAAGCTAATCCTTTATCTAAGTTTTCTCTTAATCCAGATAAATAAACATATGAACGATCTGATCCTGAACTTACTCCATAGTTAATTCCTAATTTATAAAACTCTTTTTTAAGTTCTTCAGGTGTATATTTATCTGTTCCTAAGTATTCTAAATATCCTACAGCAATAGGAAGTTTCTTATTATGGTCTTTACCCATATCAAAAATGATGTATAATTGTGCTAAATCATTATCTGCATTTTCGATATACTCTACCTCAAGACCATTAGACATTTTAGACTTTTTAATTGCCTTTTTATAATCTAAAAACTTTGGTTCTAATTTTGGAGACTCCATCTTGTTAATGTTGGCTACAAAATCAGAAACTTTATCTCTATTTAATTTATTAGGTGTAATTTTTGGTTTTGGCACTTTAACCAAATCATCGATCTTACCTTGATTTTTATTAACAACTACATAATTTTCTTTATAAAAATCGTTTGCAAACGCTACTAAATCTTCTTTTTTGATCTTTCTTAACTCATTAATAAACTTTACTTTATCTCCCCAGTCTTGGAAGTGTACAAACGCATTTACATATTCGCTTGCTACTGAAGATGCATTTGAAGTTTGTCTTGTTTGACTTAATTTTAAATCATTTACAACTGCTTCAATTAACCAATCGTCAAATTCTCCTTTTTTTACTTTTTCTATCTGACCTAACACTAGATCTGTAGCTTCTTTTAGAGATTGCCCATTTTTAGGTGTAACATATAATTGGTGCATTCCATAGTCGTTCATGAATGAAGTATAACTTCCTGCACTTTGTACTTTTTGCTTTTGATTTAAATTTAAATCGATAAGACCTGCTGTACTATTATTTAAGATCATATCTATAATTGTAAGATATTTTTCATCTTTAGAACCAATTCCTTTACTACGGAAAGCAATACTAGCTCTTGCAGCTTCTGGTCCTGTAACATCCCTTACGATGTGCTTTTCCATAGGAGCTTCAGTTGGTCTTTCTGGATACGTAACTTCCTTAGGTTCCATTTTACCAAAAGCATCATTTACTTTTTGAATTGTTTCATCAAATTTTAAATCACCTACTAAAATAACAGCCATGTTATTAGGTACATAGTACTTTTTAAAATAAGCTTGAATCGCTTCCATAGAAGGGTTCTTTAAATGCTCAGAAACTCCAATTGTTGGTTGTTGACCATAAGGATGATTTGGAAATAAAGCATCCATTAACGCATAGTTAGATCTTCTAAAATCATTATCCTGTGCTCTGTTAAATTCTTCGTATACTGCTTCTAATTCTGTATGAAATAAACGTAATACTAATTGGCTAAAACGCTCTCCTTCAATTTTTAACCATTTATCCAACTCATTAGCTGGTATTTTATTAACATATACTGTTTCTTCATGCCATGTCCATGCATTAGTTCCTTGAGCTCCTAGCCCACTAATCATATTATCGTATTCATTAGCAATTGCTAGCTTAGAGGCTTCATGAGAAACTTTATCTATTTCTTTATAGATTTCTAGTTTCTTTTCAGGGTCTTGTTCTGCTTTATGTTTCTCGTATAAGTCAGAGATTTTTTTAAGTTCTACCTTTTCTTTTTCATAATCTACAGAACCAATTTCATCTGTTCCTTTAAAAACCATATGCTCAAGGTAATGAGCTAAACCAGTGTTATCAGATGGATCGTATACAGATCCTGCTCTTACAGGAATAAATGTTTGAATTTTAGGCTCTTTAAAGTTTTGCGCTAAATATACTTTTAGTCCATTATCTAAAGTATATAATCGTAAACCTGTTGGGTCGTTTGTATAGGTAACATAATTAAAGCCATTGGCATCTTTATGCTCTTCGGCTTTAACTTCGCCATTAGAAGAATTCGTATTGCTTTCCTTACAGCCAATTATAAATATGGCTAGTAACGAAGCAATAAAGAATTTACTCATTTTTTTCATTGCTTATTGTGAATTTAGATTAATATATTGATTAGTTACAAATCTATTATACTTAAAAATGTACAGTAAATTTGTTTTGTTTTTTTATTATTAAATGCTAATCCCCTTATTAACAATCTACTTATAGCAGTCACTTTCCTTTTCATTTTATCTTAGCATATTTTTTAATACAGAGAATTTATTCCATAAAAAATCCGAATGCTAATGTATAGCATTCGGACTAAAAACGTGATAATTTTATAAATATTTTAACGCTTACGCTAAAACTTTTGCTACCATTTCTCCAATTTTAGCAGGAGACTCAACAACGTGTACTCCATTTTCTGCTAAAATTTTCATTTTTGCTTGCGCAGTATCATCAGCTCCACCAACAATAGCACCAGCGTGTCCCATTGTTCTACCTGCAGGGGCAGTTTGTCCTGCAATAAATCCTACAACAGGCTTACGGTTTCCATCAGCTTTAATCCAACGAGCAGCTTCAGCTTCTAATTGTCCACCAATTTCTCCAATCATTACGATTGCTTCAGTTTCATCGTCATTCATTAATAATTCTACAGCTTCTTTAGTAGTAGTTCCGATGATTGGATCTCCACCAATTCCAATTGCTGTAGTAATTCCGTACCCTTGCTTTACTACTTGATCAGCAGCTTCATATGTTAATGTTCCTGATTTAGAAACGATTCCAACTTTACCTTTTTTGAAGATAAACCCTGGCATAATTCCAACTTTAGCTTCTTCTGGAGTAATAACTCCTGGACAGTTAGGTCCAACTAAAGTACAATCTTCTTTAGCATCAATATAAGATTTCACTTTAACCATGTCTGCAGTAGGAATTCCTTCAGTAATACAAATAATTACTTTGATTCCAGCTTCAGCAGATTCCATAATTGCATCAGCAGCAAATGCTGGTGGTACAAAAATAATTGAAGTATCTGCTCCTACTTTTTGTACTGCTTCGTCTACAGTATTAAATACAGGCTTACCTAAGTGCTCTTGTCCTCCTTTACCTGGTGTAACTCCACCTACAATGTTAGTTCCATATTCAATCATTTGACCAGCATGGAAAGTACCTTCACTTCCTGTAAATCCTTGTACAATAATTTTTGAATCTTTATTTACTAAAACGCTCATTGGTTTATTTTTAATTTAAGTCAAGCAAAAATAGTTTTTTAATTGAGTTCTACCAATTAAATTATTGTTACTTTTTATGTTTATTTACTTCGTTTTTTAAATAGATAACTTCTCGCATTGTCTGTCTAAATTCACGCTGTGGCGTACCAAAATAGACTCCTTTTTTTAACGATTTCATTACCCCTGTTTGTGCCATTAACACAGTTCCTTTTTCTATATGTAAACCACTTACAACACCTACCTGTCCCCATATAGTTACTTCGTCTTCTATAACGGTACAACCTGCAATTCCTGTTTGTGCAGCTATCAAACACTTTTTACCAATTATGGTATCGTGTCCAACATGTACTTGGTTGTCTATTTTAGTCCCTTTGCCAATAGTTGTATCTCCTGTTACACCTCTATCGATTGTACAAGAAGCTCCTAAATCAACATTGTCTTCAATAACAACTCTTCCACCAGAAACTAATGGATCAAATCCTTCTGGTCTATTTTTATAATAGAATGCATTACTTCCTAAAACTGTATTGGAATGTATTGTCACATTATCACCAATTATACAATTGTTATTAATAGAAACATTCGCATGGATAATACAATTCTTACCTATAACTATATCTTCGCCTATAAAAACATTAGGTTGGATGATAGTTCCTTCTCCAATAATTGCTGTATTAGAAATACTTTCTTTTGAAGCTATAAAAGGGTTGAAATGTTTAGTTATTTTATTAAAATCTCTAAAGGGATCATCAGAAATCAATAAAGATTTACCTGCTGGGCAGGTAACTTCTTTATTGATTAAAATTGTAGTAGCTTTTGAATTTAAGGCCTTATCGTAGTATTTTGGGTGATCTACAAAAACAATTTCACCTTCTTCTACGACATGAATTTCGTTCAATCCTGTTATAGGAAAAGAAGCTTCGCCTACAAATTCTGCATTAATTAATGCTGCTATATCTTTTAAAGTTTGCGTTTCTTTAAATTTCACTCTAACGCAGATTTATATACTTATTATAATAATTTAAACGTACTGTGCATTAAACGGAACGCCTCATCATATTTTTTAATACCGTCTCCTGTAGTCCAAGACATAACCATAAAAATATTCTCTTTACCTTTAATAAAAGAAACAAGGTATCCTGCTTCTAAATCATCTGTAACACCTCTTAAAACGTATTGCTCTGCTTTACTTCCGTTTATCTCTTTAACATCTGTAGGCGTAACCTTTAAACTTTTAATAGTTTCTTTAAAGCTTTCTATTTGGCTATTACTATAGTTTTCCAAAAGTGATTTTGCATCATCATATGTGCCATGCTCTTTGAAAGCAGTTACAAATTCTTGTTGTTTTTCGTCAACAACAATTGTAAATACATCTGTATCAGTATTTCCATATTGTAATGAAGCATCCTTATTTAGGTTCTTCATTTCTTTCATAAAGTCTGGAACAGAAATCGTATAAAGATTAGCTACTTTAACTTCTTTTAAATCTTTCTTAGTTTCTTTAACAGGTGTATCACAAGAAGATAAACCAATAATTGCTACAAAAGCAAGGAAAAATAATTTTCTCATACTAATTCTATTTTACTATTCTTTAATTCTTTCAGAATATGCTCCTTTTTCTGTATCAATTTTAATTTTGTCTCCTTCGTTAATAAATAAAGGTACATTAACTCTTGCTCCAGTTTCAACAGTCGCTGGTTTTGTTGCATTTGTTGCTGTATTTCCTTTAACACCAGGTTCTGTATGTGTTACTTCTAATATTACATGAGATGGCATTTCTACAGAAAGTGGTAATCCATCTTCAGTGTTAATTAAAATAGTTACAACTTCTCCTTCTTTCATAAATTCAGAACCATCTACAACTTTTCTCTCCAAAGTAATTTGGTTGTAGTCATCTGTATTCATGAAATGTAAATCATCTCCTTCTGCGTATAAATACTGAAATTTATGTGTTTCTACACGTACATCTTCAATTTTGTGTCCTGCTGAAAATGTATTATCTATTACTTTTCCTGTAGTTACACTTTTTAATTTTGTTCTTACAAATGCAGGTCCTTTACCAGGTTTTACATGTAAAAATTCTATAATTTTAAAAATATCGCTATTATACTTAATGCATAATCCTTTTTTAATATCTGAAGTTGATGCCATTATTCTTTATTAAATTGATTGATTAATTTGTTTTATAATATCCTTTCATAATTCCTCTATGAGAATCTTTTATGAATTGAATTATTTCGTCTCTTTCACGTGTTGCTTGCATTTCTGCTTCAATAATCTCAATTGCTTGAGAGTTATTATAGTTTTTTTGAAATAAGATTCTGTAAATGTCTTGAATCTCTCTAATTTTTTCAGTAGTGTAGCCTCTTCTGCGTAAACCAATTGAGTTAATTCCTACATAAGATAAGGGTTCACGAGCCGCTTTTACATATGGTGGTACATCTTTACGTACTAAAGATCCTCCTGTAACAAAAGCATGATTACCTACAGAAGCAAATTGATGTACAGCTACCATTCCTGCTAGAACAACATTGTCTCCAATTGTTACATGTCCAGCTAATGTTGAGTTATTAGAAAAAATACAGTTATTTCCGACGATACAATCGTGTGCTATATGGCAGTATGCCATTACCAAACAGTTGTCTCCTATAACAGTTTTTAACCTATCAGCTGTACCTCGGTTAATTGTAACACATTCACGTATAGTAACATTGTTTCCAATTTCTACTGTAGTTTCCTCATCATTAAATTTCAAATCTTGCGGAATAGCAGAAATAACTGCTCCAGGGAAAATTCTACAATTTTCTCCAATTCTCGCTCCTTCCATTATTGTTACATTAGAACCAATCCATGTACCAGAACCGATTTCTACATTTGCATGTATGGTTGAAAATGGCTCTATTACAACATTTCTAGCAATTTTTGCTTGGGGATGTACGTATGCTAAAGGTTGATTCATACTATTTTACTTTACTTATTTGTGCCATTAGTTCTGCTTCTGCAACTAATTTTCCGTTTGCATAAGCGTAGGCTTGCATATGTGCAATTCCTCTTCTAATTGGCGTTATTAATTCACTCTTAAAAATTAATGTATCTCCTGGTAATACTTTTTGCTTGAATTTTACCTTATCTATTTTCATAAAATAAGTTAAATAATTCTCAGGATCAGGAACAGATGTTAATACTAACACACCTCCAGCTTGTGCCATTGCTTCAATTTGTAAAACACCTGGCATTACTGGTGCTCCTGGGAAATGTCCAACAAAGAAATCTTCATTCATTGTAACATTTTTCATTCCAACCACATAATTATCAGTTAATTCTAAAATTCTATCTACTAATAAAAATGGTGGTCTGTGTGGTAAAATATCCATGATTTTATGGATATCCATTAAAGGTGGCTGGCTTAAATCATAAGTAGGAACATTATTTCTTTTTTCCTTTTTAATGATTTTTGCTAGCTTTTTAGCAAATGTAGTATTTACTAAATGTCCTGGCTTATTTGCAATTACCTTACCCTTTATTCTAGTACCAACTAAAGCTAAATCTCCAACAACATCTAATAATTTATGTCTAGCGGCTTCGTTAGCCCACCTTAACTCTAAATTATCTAGAATACCATTAGGTTTAATTTTAATATCGTCTTTCTTAAACGCTTTTTTTAGCTTTTCTGTTGTATCTTCAGATAATTCTTTATCTACATATACAATAGCATTATTTAAATCACCTCCTTTAATTAAGTTATGTTCTAAAAGCATTTCAATTTCGTGTAAAAAACTAAATGTTCTAGCTGAAGAAATTTCTTCTTTAAAGTCAGAGATTCTTTCTAATGTAGCATTCTGAGTTCCTAGTACTTTAGTACCGAAATCTACCATTGCAGTTACCTGATACTCATCTGCAGGCATTAAGATAATTTCACTACCTGTGTTTTCATCTTTATATGAGATAATCTCTTTTACAACATATTCATCAATATCTACATCTTGATCTACAACACCAGCTTTTTCTAGTGCTTCTATAAAAAACTTAGAAGATCCATCCATAATTGGAGGCTCAGATGCATTAATTTCAATTAAAAGATTATCAATATCTAATCCAACAGCAGCAGCTAAAACATGTTCTGAAGTATTAATTTGTACTCCATTTTTTTCCATGTTAGTACCTCTTTGAGTATCTGTTACATACTCTGCTTTTGCTTCTATTATTGGTTGTCCTTCTAAATCTACTCTTTTAAATGCAAATCCGTGATTAGGAGCTGCAGGTTTAAAAGTCATGACAACCTCATTACCAGTATGTAACCCAACACCTGATAATGTTATTTCGTTTGCTATCGTTTTTTGTTTCTTACTCATTTTGGTTTTTCTGAGAAGATGACTCTTTCTCCAGTTTATTTAGTGTTGTTATTATTTTAGGTAAGTTTCTAAAATGCACATATGATTTATTAAAATCTGAATATCCAAATGCTGGAGATCCTTGTACAACTTCATTATCCTTTAGGTTTTTACCTATTCCAGATTGTGCTTGTATTTTTACATTATTTCCTATAGAAATATGTCCTACAATTCCTACTTGACCACCAATCATACAGTTCTCTCCTACTTTAGTAGATCCTGCAATTCCAGTTTGAGAAGCAATTACTGTATTCTTCCCAATTTCAACATTGTGTGCTATTTGGATTTGGTTATCGAGTTTTACTCCTTTTCTAATAATTGTAGATCCTAATGTAGCTCTATCTATAGTTGAATTTGAGCCTATATCTACATTATCTTCTATAATTACATTTCCTGTTTGTGGTACAGCTTTATACTCTCCATTTTCATCTGGGGTAAAGCCAAAACCATCTGATCCTATAATACTTCCAGAATGAATTTTACAGTTATTTCCTACAACTGTTTCTGAGTAGATTTTTACTCCAGAAAAAATAATACAGTTATCTCCTATCGTTACATTATCTCCTATGTAAGAATTTGGGTAAATTTTAACATTTTCTCCTATCCTTACGTTCTCTCCTATATATGAAAAAGCGCCAATATATTCATTAGATCCAATTGTTGCTGATTCAGAAATGAAACTAGGGTTTTCTCTACCTACCTTATTATTTTTTACATTGTTGTAATACTCTAATAATGTAGAGAACGATTTGTATGCATCTTCTACTCTAATTAATGTTGTTTTAATTTCCTTTTCTGGAACAAAACTTTTATTAACTATTGTAATAGAAGCATTTGTGGTATATATGTATGAGTTGTATTTTGGGTTTGCTAAAAAGGTTAAAGACCCTTTTTCACCTTCCTCAATTTTAGATAATTTAGAAACGGTTTCTTCATGGTTTCCCTCAACTTCACCCTCTAAAATACTGGCTATTTGTTTCGCTGTAAATTTCATTAATTGCAAAAGTAACTATTTTTTTATTTACGGTTATCTAGATAACTGAATACTATTAGAAATTCTTAGGGTAACAACAAAAATACTTTGTAACTGGTTTAGATAAGCTCTTTAAATTGAGATGATCTGACATTTTAATAATATCTTTTATTTTACCCTTTTTTGTTTGAATCTTAATTGGTTTTGTTACATCATATGTCTGGTTAGACACCGTATCGAAGAAGATAAAATAACTCAAAAACTCTGTTGGTATTTTTAATTGTTCCTGCAGTTTACCTTTGAGCTTCTCTCTATTTTTAGCAGAAAATGCTTTATCTTGAATTTCTATTTTAAATAAATGTCTATTAATTATCATTTCAGACAATTTAGAAAGGACTATATCTTCATGAAAAACCCATTGTTTTATAGCCGTTAAAACATCATAATCATCTAATCTTGAAAATATCTCTAAAGCTTCTTCTTTAAAGTTTTCTTGAGTAATAACATTTTGTAAGAAATAGCTTAATGGTTCACTTGCGGGTAATATAATTCCTTCTTTAGACAACTCTTTTGCTCTTTGTAATACCTTAACTAATAATGTTTCGGCCGATAACGATGTTTTATGCAGATATACTTGCCAATACATTAATCTTCGTGCAATTAAGAATTTTTCCACAGAATAAATTCCTTTTTGCTCAATAACCAATTCATCATTTTTTACATTCATCATTGCAATTAATCGGTCTGAAGAAATATTACCTTCTGCAACTCCTGTATAAAAGCTATCTCTTTTTAAATAGTCTAAACGATCAATATCTAATTGACTCGATATTAATTGATGAAAGAATTTTCGTTCATAATTCCCTTCAAAAATATCAATGGCTAAATCTAATTCACCATCAAATTCCTCATTCAGTTTTTTCATAAAGATTAATGAAATCTCCTCATGAGTTATTCCATTTACAATGCTATATTCCAAAGCATGCGAGAATGCACCGTGCCCAATATCATGCAATAAAATAGCAATACATAACGCTGTAGCTTCTTTCTCTGAAATTGAAACATTTTTAGTTTTCAATACTTGAATTGCTTTCTGCATTAAGTGCATACAACCAATAGCATGATGAAATCGCGTATGATTAGCTCCTGGATATACTAAGTTTGTCAATCCCATTTGCGAGACTCTTCGGAGTCTTTGAAAATAGCGATGTTCTATAATATCAAAAATTAAGGAATTGGGAATTGAGATTAATCCGTAAATAGGATCATTTAATATTTTTAGTTTGTTCGTTTTTTTATTTGTCAAATTAATTTCTTTTAGGAAGATCAATTGCTAACAAATGTAGCTAAAAATATGAATTCGTTTCTATCAATTTCCTTATAATTATGCAGTTGCATATTTATTGTTAAAATATCCCTTCAAAAATTAAGAGTTTCTGTTATAATTCTCCTATTTTTATAACTACATAGCACTAAAAGTTATTTTCATTCGTTTGACTTTTTATTAAAATAATTTTATGAGAAATATAGACATTCTTTGGGTAGATGATGAAATTGATTTATTAAAACCTCACATTCTTTTTTTAGAGCAAAAAAATTATAGCATTGATACTTGTACAAACGGTGCTGATGCTGTTGATTTAGTGAGTGATAAAAGTTTTGACATTGTTTTTTTAGATGAAAACATGCCTGGAATTTCTGGTTTAGAAACGCTTTCTCAAATTAAACAACAAAAGCCAAACCTTCCTGTAGTAATGATTACTAAAAGCGAAGAAGAGTTTATAATGGAAGAAGCTATTGGTTCTAAAATAGCTGATTATTTAATAAAGCCTGTAAATCCAAATCAGATTTTATTAAGTTTAAAGAAAAACTTAGACCATTCTCGTTTGGTTTCTGAAAAAACTACTCATAATTACCAACAAGAATTTAGAAAAATTTCTATGGATTTGTCTATGGTAAATACATATGAAGAATGGGTAGAATTGTACAAAAGACTTGTGCATTGGGAGCTAGAATTAGAAAACATTAATGATTCTGGAATGCTTGAGATTCTAGAAAGTCAGAAATCTGAAGCTAATACTCATTTTTTCAAGTTCATTAAGAATAATTACCAAGATTGGTTAACAGGTGATGATAAACCTACCATGTCTCATACATTATTCAAAGATTATGTTGTTCCGAATTTAAGTAATGATCAAGGTGTTTTATGGGTAATTATTGATAATTTGAGATACGATCAATTTCGTGTATTAGAACCATACATTAATGATTTTTATAAAAAAGAAGCTGAGTATTCTTATTTCAGTATACTTCCAACAGCAACACAATATGCGCGAAATGCAATGTTTTCTGGGTTAATGCCTTCAGAAATGGAAAAAAGACATCCTGAATATTGGAAAAATGACACCGATGAAGGTGGTAAAAATTTATATGAAGCTGAATTTTTATCTGAACAAATCAAGCGTTTAAATCTAGATATTAAACATCAATATTATAAGATTACTTCTCTTAAAAATGGAAAAGATTTAGAGGAAAATTATAATAGTAACAAACAAAATGATTTAACTGTTGTAGTTTATAACTTTGTAGATATGCTATCGCATGCAAAAACAGAAATGGAAGTTATTAAAGAGCTTGTTGGAGACGATAAAGCCTATAGGTCTTTAACTGCAAGTTGGTTTACCAACTCTCCTTTACTTTCTATTATTCAAAAAGCAAAAGCATTAGGTCAAAAATTAATTATAACAACCGATCATGGTACTATTAATTGTAAGAACCCTACAAAAGTTATTGGAGATAAAAATATTAGCGCAAACTTAAGGTATAAAACAGGTAGAAGTCTTTCTTATGAAGATAAAGATGTATATGCTGTTAAAAACCCTAAAGATATTTTTCTTCCTAGTGTAACAATTAATAGTCCATTCATTTTTGCAAAAGAAGATTTGTTTTTTGCATATCCTAATAATTACAATCACTTTGTTAAATATTATAGAAATACATATCAGCACGGAGGAATTTCATTAGAGGAAATTATCATACCTTGCGCTGTATATAATACTAAGTAATATTTTTAAGTACTCATTTTATGAATAAAAATTATTCTTTAGATGAAATTGCAGAAATCGCTAAGGAAGTAATCGATACGAATACATCTAATATTTTATTATTTAATGGAATGATGGGAGTTGGGAAAACAACTCTTATTAAAGAAATATGTAAGACTTTAGGTGTTGAAGACACTACGAGTTCTCCTACTTTTTCACTTGTGAATGAATATGTAACCAAAGATGGAGCAACAGTATACCATTTTGACTTCTATAGAATTAATAGTGAAGAAGAGGCTTTGGATATGGGAATTGAAGATTACTTTTATAGTGACAACTTGTGTTTGATTGAATGGCCGGAGAAAGTTAAAAATTTACTACCTTTAAATGCTGTTAACGTTAACATAACATTAACTCCAAATAATCTAAGAAACATTCAATTGACTAAAAATTAATGAGTTCACTCTCTCCTTTTACTAAAGAACAACTGCTACCGCAGCCAGAAACACTCGAAATTAAAAGACAAAAAGGCGAATTATTTATTGGTTTACCAAAAGAAACACATTTCGAAGAAAAACGAATTAGTCTTACTCCAGATGCTGTGGCCGCTTTAGTAGCTCATGGACATAGAGTTGTGGTTGAAACAACTGCTGGTGAAGGTGCTAATTATTCCGATAAAGAATATTCAGATGCGGGTGCAAAAATTTCCTATGACATAAAGGAAGTTTTTACTTGTAATTTAATTGTAAAAGTAGAACCACCATCATTAGAAGAAATTCAATTGATGAACCCTCAAACATTTCTTATTTCTGCACTACAACTAAAAACACAGAATAAAAAATATTTTGAAGCCTTAGCTAAAAAAAGAATTACGGCCATTGCTTTTGATTATATAAAAGATGAAGATGGTGTTTTTCCTATCTTAAAATCATTGAGTGAAATAGCAGGTATTTCTGCAATGCATATTGCTGCTGAATTAATGACAACAGCTAATGGGGGTAATGGATTATTAATGGGAAATATTAGTGGCGTACCTCCTACTGACGTAGTTATTCTAGGCGCAGGAACAGTAGGAAAAACTGCAGCAAAAGCAGCTATTGGTTTAGGTGCTAGAATAAAAGTATTTGATAATTCAATTACAAAATTACGTCGTTTACAAGAAGCCGTACCAGGACCTATTTACACTTCTACAGTTCAACCAAAATCACTTTTAAAAGCATTAATGCGATGCGATGTTGCTATTGGTGCTATTAGAGGAATTGATCGTTCTCCAATTATTGTTACTGAAAATATGATTGAGAAAATGAAAGATGGTGCTGTTATTGTTGATGTATGTATTGACAGAGGTGGCTGTTTTGAAACTTCTAAAATAACAACTCATAGTAAACCTACCTTCAGGAAATATGATGTAATTCATTATTGTGTTCCTAATATTCCTTCACGATATTCTAGAACAGCATCTGTTTCTATTAGTAATATTTTAACTCCGTATCTTTTAAATATCGCTGAAGAAGGTGGTTTTGAAAATGCAGCACGCTTTGATAAAAGTTTACGCAATGGGATGTATTTTTATCATGGAGTGCTAACTAATAAAACAGTAGCAGATTGGTTTGATTTACCTTTTAGAGATATTAACTTATTAATTCTTTAGAAAACTACTCTTTATAGTTGCTGTAACTATTACAATACAATTAGGAAGTTAAGTTATAAAAAAGCTATAGAATTGGGATATAAAGACTCTCAAAAAACACTATAACTTATATATAGCTAAACAAATAACATCATTTACCAATTATTATGCACGCTTGGCAAATAAAATTCGAATATACAGCCTTTGTTCTTACCTTCACAGTATATAGAAATGTCTGTTTCGTGTAAATCCATTATTTTTTTTACAATAGCCAATCCAAGGCCTATATTCATTTTTTCTTCTGGAGTAGATGATGTAGTGTATCGTTTAAAAATATGCTTTTTTTCTTCTTCATCTATACCTGGCCCTGTGTCTTTTATGCTTATAAAAGTTTTTTCTTTCTTTTTTTCAACCTTAAATGAAATTTCCCCACCTGTAGGAGTAAACTTCAACGCATTATCTAAAATGTTTTGTAATACTCTTTCAATTAAAATTTTATCAGCATATACAAATACAGGGCTTTCCTCAATAGAAATCAAACGAATACCTTTTTCTTTTGTGATAATTGTATATCTTTTAATAATAGTTGATATCAGTTCTGTTATATTAAAAACGATTCTTTTAGGCTTTATTTCTTTTGCATCTAGGTTAGAATAATCAAATAAGTGATTCACTAAATTAGAAAGTGATAATGTACTTTGTTCTATAATTTTTAAGAACTCTTTTTTATTTTGTTCCGTGATTATATCTTCATTCATTTTTAAGGTTTCAGCATAACCGCGTATTACAGTTAAAGGTGTTCTTAAATCATGAGAAACATTAGCTATAAGCTCTTTTTTAAACCTGTTTACAGAATAAATTTCTTCGATATTCGCTGCTATGGTATCAGCCATTTCATTAAAAGTGGTAGCCAAAATAGATAAATTAGATTCGTTCGCATTTGGAATTCTAGAATCTAAATTCCCTTCTTTAAACTGATTTACATACAATATAATAGTTAGTAAACTTTTTGAAATTATAACAATACTTAACCAACCAATTCCCATTGCTAATATCATTGTTATAATAAGTGTAATAAAAGTTAGTCTAGAAAAATATCCTTTAAACAAACTACTCCAAACCTGATCAAAGCTCTTACTAGCCAAAAGCACATAAATAAATCCTTTTTTACCCTTGCTCTCAAAAGGTGCTGCTGAAAATATTTTTTTACAATTAATATCCTTAGGATCATCTCCCAATACATACAAATTATTATTCGCTATAAACTTTTTAATAGGTGCTAAATCCACCTTTGTAAGCGGTTTATTCTTATTAGTATGATCTAATACTATAGAATGTAAAACCATTCCTTTTTCATCTAACAAATACACTTCAATAGCTCTGTTTACAGCCATCATATCATGCATTAAATCGTCAAAAAACTCTTTATTTACAGCACCATCATCTAAAAAAGGAGAAACTGTTTGAAATTTTTCTTCAATTAAATGACTAGCAACATTTGCGTTTAGTCGTTGTGTTGTTTCACTATAAAATTTATCTAATAAAAAAAAAGTTACTACTATATAAACAATACCTATAGTTAAAATAATAACTAAAAAAGAAATACTTAGTTTTGCTATAAATTTATTAGACAAAGATTGATACTTGTTCATTTAAACAAGGGGTTAGTTCTTCATTAAATTTATAACCAATCCCCCACTCTGTGAGTATATATTTTGGATTGGTCATATCTGATTCTACTTTACTCCTTAATCTGTTTATATGCGAATTTACTGTGTGAGAATATCCTTTAAAATTATATCCCCATATTATTTGTAATAATGCAATCCTACTATAAACTTTCCCCGGATTAGAAGCTAGCAATATTAACAATTCAAATTCTTTTGGCGATAAACTTATCTTACTATTATTTAACAAAACGGTTCGCTTGTCGATATCTATAGACAAATCTTCAAATAATAATGTTTTGTTTTTTACAATTTCTGTTTGACGCTCACATCTTCTTAATACTGCTTGAACACGTGCCATCAATTCTCTAACACCAAAAGGTTTTGTTACATAATCATCCGCGCCTAATTCTAAACTTAACACCTTATCCAACTCACTAGTTTTACCAGTAAGCATTATAATTGGTGTCTGTTTTTCTGCTCGTATTTTTTTACAAACTTCAATTCCATTAAGCTCTGGAAGTGTAATATCTAAAATGATTAATGCGTAATCATTTTCCATTGCTAATCGAAGTCCTTCAGCCCCATCAAAGGCCAGAGTTGCATCAAAACCACTATTTACAATAGTAGTCTTTAAAAGGTTAGCAATTAGTTCATCATCATCAATAATTAAAATGTTTTTCATGGAAGGGTAGATTTTATCGAGGTTGCTGCTAATTTAAAAAAAATAAAATGTTACATATAAATGATTTTTCTGTGATACTTCTGTGATACTTTAAAAAGTTCTTTACACCATAAAATTGAAACTGCAGTTCTATCAATTTTAGTATAAAACCATAATTAAATAAATCATGAAAAAATCAATTTTAGACGATAGTTCAAACTATCTAGGCGATTCTAGTGAAGCTTTTTTTTCTTTAAAAGACCAAGTAAATGTCTTTGCTATAAACAATTTAAGCTCTGAAGATCAAGATTTGTTTATACAATATGGGATTACCCCGAAGTTATCACCCCCATACAAAAACATTATTCATGCATTTGAATCTTGGGTTACCAAAACACCTAATAGTGTTGCAGCGGTACACGAAGGTAATTCTATAACGTATAAACAATTAGATGACGAAGCAACCATACTAGCCCTTATTCTAAAACAAAAAGGAATAAAAGCTGGAGATAGTATTGGTTTGTATGTAAACAGATCTATTGAAATGTTAATTGGTATTATTGCAACTCTAAAGTTGCGAGCTATTTACGTCCCTCAAGATCCAAGAATTACTCCAACACCAATGTTAGAGGAAATTTCAGAATTAAGTAGTGCAAAAATCATACTTTCATTAGCTACATACAAAGACAAATTTCCTTTTTTCAATACTGAAAATACCATTTTTATAGATGAAGAACTTCAGAAAAGCATCTACAAGAACTTATATGGAAATATTAAATTAATAAATCATGTTAACGATAATGAAAATCAAACTTGTTTTATTCTTTTTACTTCTGGTACCACTGGAACTCCAAATGGCGTACAAGTAACTCATAAAAATCTTTGTAATATTCTTTATAACGAACCAGGAAATCTTGGTATTACCACAGGCACAAAAGTAGCGCAAATTTTAAATATCTCTTTTGATATGGCTGCATGGGAAATTCTGGGTTGTTTAGGTAATGGTGGAACTTTATTGATTAGAGGAAAAGACATTGAAGAAACCGCCCAAAAAGCTCATGTCATTATTGCTACACCAACTATATTAACAACTATAGACGTTAATAAATGTAAAAACGTTAAAGCTGTTGCTGTTGCTGGTGAACCATGCCCCGTAATTCTTGCTAATACTTGGGCTAAGAAATGTGATTTCTACAATTGTTGTGGACCTACAGAAACTACTATTGTAAACACCATGAAAAAATGCATTCCAAACAGTGCAGAACTTACCATTGGAAAGCCTACTCCTAATAATACTGTATATGTATTAAATGAAGACAAAAAACCTTCTAAAATAGGAGAAGTTGGTATAATGTGGGCTGGTGGACATTGCGTTACTAAAGGTTACATAAACAATAAAACTCTTAACGAGAAACGATATGCTGATGATATTTTCTTAAAAACCAAAGGGAAAATGTTTAATACTGGAGACCTTGGAAAATGGACAGAAAATGGAGAGCTACTACATTATGGGAGAATTGACGATCAAGTTAAAATTAAAGGATTTAGAGTAGAATTAGATGCTATTAGTAAAATTATAGAAAGTTTTGACGAAGTAAAAAGAGCTGTAACTCTAAAGCATAAAAACTACTTAGTTTCTTTTATTAGCCTATCTAAAAAAGAAACTGAAAACCTTCTAGATAAAATTAAAAAATCGATTGAGGAACAACTTCCATATTACTATATGCCAAGCGATTTTAAATTCTTAGAAGAGCTTCCGAAGACCTCTAGAGGTAAAATAGATAAAAGAAAATTAAGAGACTTATACACAAAGTAATTCTTATGGAAAATATCATTTTACCTCCAAAAAAGAGTTTGTTATATAGAATAGGTAAACATCCATTCTTTATACCTTACCAACGATTATTTATACTCGTAACTGTAGTAAATCTTTATATATTTTTCAAAGGTTTATATGCATGGAATTGGTTTGATCCAACTCATATTGCTATCGATAAAATATCGAGAGTCATTTTAATCAATTTTGCATTAGCTATTCTTATACGACAACAGTATATTATTAATATTCTCTTTAAAGTAGCTACTAGTGCTCCCAAAAGTTGGCCTCTATTTATAAGGCGAATTTGTGCCAAAATTTATCATTTTGGAGGATTGCATAGTTCAAGTGCAACCATGGGAACACTTTGGTATATTGTTTTTGTTTGGGCTATTTATACTAGCGCTGCTAACGGAACTCATGATATTAATACTATAATCATGATAATAACAACAGTTATTCTATCCTTATTAGTAATTATAGTAATCATGGCTATGCCACAAGTTCGATCTCGTTATCATAATCATTTTGAATTTACGCACAGAATTGGTGGTTGGACTGTATTAATCTTATTCTGGATACAAATGTTTTTATTTGTTGCTATAGAATATCCAATAATACCTGTATGGGAAAAGCTAGATTTCTGGATTTTAATCACACTTACTGTAAGTGTTGTTTTACCTTGGTTACGTCTGAAGAAAGTAGCTATTGATATTGTTAGTCCATCTAATCATGTAGCATTAACTTCTTTTGATTATGGTGTTACACCATTTGCAGGTTCTTCTACAGCATTAAGTAGAAATCCATTATTAGAATGGCATTCTTTTGCAAATGTTCCTTCTCCTCAAAAAACAGGCTTTAGATTAACTATTTCTAGAGCTGGTGATTGGACAGGCAAATTCATCTCTGAAAAACCCGAAAAAATATGGGTAAAAGGAATTCCAACTGCTGGTGTTGGTAATGTAGATAAACTATTCAACAAAGTAATATGGGTAGCTACAGGAAGCGGAATAGGTCCTTGCCTACCTCATTTATTACTAAACGAAACACCTTCAGTTTTGGTATGGTCTACTCGATCTCCGGAAAAAACATATGGTACAGATCTTATTAATGAGATTAAAAATGTGCAACCTAATGCTATTATATGGAATACAGATGAAAAAGGAAAACCTGATTTGGTTAGACTTGCTTATAAAGCCTACAAAGACTTCAATGCTGAAGCAATTATCTGTATTTCTAATCAGAGTTTAACTCAAAAAGTAGTACATGGTATGGAAGCTAGAGGAATTCCTGCCTATGGAGCTATCTGGGATTCTTAATAATCTTAAAACTTATCAATTATGAATGTACTATTTGAAAAAATAGATAGGACGGTTATTGCCAAGTTGAATCGTCCCAAACACTTAAACGCCTTGAATTCAGACATCATGCATGAACTAATTTCTGGATTACAAGAATATGACAAACAACCTTCTGTAGGGTGTTTCATTATCACAGGAAATGAAAAAGCTTTCTGTGCAGGCGCAGACATTAAAGAAATGATTCAAAAAGATTTCTCAGAAATGTTTCATGAAGACTATTTCAGTTACTGGGAAATTTTCTCAAGAATAAAGACACCTATTATTGCAGCGGTTAATGGCTATGCTTTTGGTGGTGGGTGTGAGCTTGCAATGCTTTGTGATATTATTTATGCTTCTGAAAATGCTGTTTTTGGGCAACCAGAAATAAAATTAGGAGTGATTCCCGGTATTGGTGGTACACAACGATTAACCAAACTAGTTGGTAAATCTAAGGCCATGGAAATCATTCTAACAGGTAGAAATGTACCTGCTTTAGAAGCTGAAAAAATAGGACTTGTATCAAAAGTTCTTACAGGTCCAAATTTTATGGATCAAGTACTAGAGAAAGCGCAATTGCTTACCACTTATTCTAAAACAGCTTTAAAAGCAACAAAAGAAACCATTAATCAAGCTTTAGAAAGTAGTTTAAAAGATGGAATTGTGTTTGAACGTAAAGTATTTCACTCATTATTTCATACCGAAAATCAAGTAGAAGGTATGAGTGCTTTCTTAGAAAAAAGAATCCCAAAATTTAATTAAAGAACAACAATCATGAAAAAATCAATTTTAATAATTATAGTATCAATCGTGTCTGTTTTTACAATAACAGCGCAAGAAAAAAAAGAAAAAGAAACCAAAACTACATTTGCAATTATGCCAATTCATAATAGCGGTGCAGGTTTTAATAATGTATTTCTAGGGTCTTATGATTTGAAACCAAGAACAAAGCTTACTTTTTATAGTGTTTTTTGGGTAAATCCATCTTTTGGAAATCAAGGAAAAGATTTATTCTTAGAAACAGGTATTGGTTTAGGTTTTGCTTCTAAAAACGGAAAACTATATGTAAATCCAAGTATCGGGTTTGGTCACGGAAAATTATTGTCTAATACTGCTGGTACTAAAATTGCCGAAAGTTTTATTCCTAGTTTATTTGCTGTATATAATTCTGGAAAGTTTGAGTTTGAAACATACCATGCTTATTATATGAGTTTACGTGGTGAAGGAGCTTCACAAGATTTAATGCTTAACTGGGTAATCCCTGGATATAAAGTTAGTAAACACTTCTCTTTTGGTGCCTTTTATGAGCATTTAGGACAAACAAGAGTAGATACTGGAGATACAAAAACATTGTATCAGTTCTTGGGTGGTTATGTAAAAGCTACTTTAAACAATGGCATTTGGTTCCGATTTGCTGCTGGCCCAAATATATCTAACGACAATTTAAATGCCGATGAATTTTACAAAATTCAAGCATTTATACCACTTTAATACCTTTTAACTTGGGGGATTTTACTAAAACAGACAACTTTTAG